>JAAYOS010000084.1 GCA_012520195.1 Clostridiales bacterium
GAGGTTATGGATAAGTTAAAACAATCCCGCCCCTGCTGCCATTATATCTTTTGCGCAGGTCAGCATCAAGGCAACCCCTTTGGGGCGCCTACTACTCAGTTAGCGAGATTTTTCTCAGGCAAACAAGGTTATGAATTAGCATATCAGGCTCACTTAAAATTTATCATTTTTTTGTCTTGATAACCGAGCCACTATACACTAACGGGATGGCCGTTCTTTGTTAAGGCACACGCTTCTGTAACGAGATATCCTTTAGTGAGGGTGTTCTCCTTGGCTGAGCCATCTCTGACAATTCCGAGAGCTTCAACCTTATATCCGTTTGGTTTAATTACATCAGTATCATCTATATGTACTACCGGTTCCGCAGGTACCCACTTACGTACAGTTTTGAGATAGTTTATTAGGAATGTTTTAGAGGTACCATTGGCAAGGTGATTTGACAGTCGTTCAATAGTGTTTTTCTTCTTGATGTTTTCATGCAGGGCATCGGCTATGTCAGAAAGAAGGCAGCTTTTAGAGGCCAATATGCCATACATTATATCTGCCCTGAATTTTCTTTGTGGCTTTGTCATGCCTTTTTTAAACTTTTTTGAGTTAATTTTAACTTATGGGGTTAATCTATATGTCTGCTATCAATTCTACGGAAACTCAAGAAGTACTTCTGTCTTTTCTTTTATCGGTACATGTGATATAATCCATTTGTTTTATAAGGTGTTGGAAGGGAGTGTCCGGATTGGAGATCAACGGCAGGCGAAAGGTGGAGTGGGTGCGCTCATATATGCCCATTCTAAAGAGTATTCGAAAAGACTTTACCGCTTCAAAGCCACTGAAGGGGCTCCGCATCACTATGTCTATCCATCTTGAGGCAAAAACCGCCAACCTTGCGACTGTACTCTCTGAGGGAGGCGCTGAGGTTGTAGTAACAGGGTGCAATCCTCTGTCTACACAGGACGATGTCGCTGCTTACCTCCGTTCAATCGGCTTTTCTGTTTATGCTGAGCACGGAGTGGACGAGAATATCTACAGAGAGTACCTGGCTGCTGCACTGTCACACCGCCCTCACTTAATTATTGATGATGGTGGAGATTTGATTGAGTTGCTCCACGGAAACTGCAGGGAGTATGGCGATTCTTTAATTGGCGGGTGTGAAGAGACAACCACCGGAATTGTAAGACTTAAGTCGAGGTCTGCAGCAGGAGAGCTTCTTTACCCGATGATTGCAGTTAATGATGCTGAGTGCAAATACCTGTTCGATAACCGTTATGGAACTGGAGAATCTGTCTGGGATGCCATAATGCACACGACAAACAATGTAGTTGCATCTAAACAGGTTGTTGTTGCTGGATTTGGCTGGTGCGGCAGAGGTATAGCATTACGTGCCAAGGGTTTAGGTGCGAGGGTCGTAGTAACCGAAGTCAATCCCATTCGAGCTTTGGAGGCCACAATGGAGGGCTATGAGGTTAAGACAATGGATGAAGCGGCCAAAACAGGGGACATCTTTATCTGTGCTACAGGTTGCAATAAAGTAATAACGGCCAAGCACTTCAAAGTAATGAAGGATGGAGCAATACTTGCTAATGCTGGTCATTTCGATGTAGAAGTGGATAAAAACGATCTCTCTGAACTCGCAACAGACACGTACACTAGAAAGAACAACATTACCGCCTATCGTATGGATGACGGAAGAGTACTCAATCTCTTAGGGGAAGGTCGCCTGGTAAACTTGGCAGCCGGAAACGGGCATCCCGCTGAGATTATGGACATGAGTTTCGGAATACAAGCCCTCTGTATTGAACATCTTGCGACTAAAGGAGAAGCCTACGCACCTGGAATTTATCCGGTACCAGAGGAAATTGACAGATATGTGGCAAATGTAAAGCTTCAATCGATGGGTATTAGTATAGATAAGCTCACAGATGAGCAGGAGAAATATATAAATTCGTTCTAGAGAGAACTTAAGTAACAGGAGTTGAACCTATTGTCAAATAGAATTTTTACATCTGAATCGGTAACCGAGGGACATCCTGATAAGATATGTGATCAGATTTCAGATGCAGTACTTGATGCAATAATCGAAAAAGACAATAAGGCAAGAGTGGCCTGTGAGTGTATTGTCACTACGGGGATGGCTTTGGTTATGGGAGAAATATCTGCAGACTGTTATGTAGATATTCCGACAATTGTTCGAAATACAATTGGTGAGATAGGTTATAACGACCCCTCTCTCGGTTTTGACTCACGTAACTGTGCTGTCCTTACAACAATAGATGAGCAGAGTGAAGACATTGCGTTAGGCGTTGACAACCCACTTGAGTTTCGCAGTGAGAAATCCGAAGGGGATAAGGGCTTAGGCGCAGGAGATCAGGGTATGGTATTCGGATACGCCTGTGACGAGACTCCTGAGTTGATGCCTGCACCAATTTCGATTGCGCATAAGTTAGCACGTAGGTTAAGTGATGTGCGTAAATCGGGTGAGCTAGACTTTTTATGCCCCGATGGGAAAACAATGGTCAGCGTAGAGTATCGTGATAACAGGGAGGTAAAGCGCATTGCATCCATAGTAGTATCCTCTCAGCATACAC
Source organism: Clostridiales bacterium (assembly GCA_012520195.1). Lineage (GTDB taxonomy): Bacteria > Bacillota > Clostridia > Oscillospirales > JAAYOS01 > JAAYOS01. The sequence continues at coordinate 2,583 of JAAYOS010000084.1, forward strand.
CTGATGTATCAATGGACACACTCAGAGATGGGATTATTGAGATGGTTGTTAATCCATCGATAGATAAAGGTCTAATTGACGATAGGACAAAAATCTTTATTAACCCGACTGGACGGTTTGTTGTGGGCGGGCCCCGCGGAGATTCTGGTCTGACCGGGCGAAAGATAATTGTTGACACATATGGTGGCTACTCCCGCCATGGAGGAGGTGCCTTTTCGGGCAAGGATCCGACAAAGGTAGACCGCTCTGCAGCATATATGGCAAGGTATGTAGCAAAGAACATTGTTGCAGCAGGACTAGCCCGCCAGTGCGAGGTTGAAGTCGCTTACGCAATCGGTGTTGCAAAGCCAGTCTCGGTACTCGTTGAGACATTTGGCACAGGTGTTATAGATGAAGAGCGGTTAGCCCAGCTTGTCCTGGATAATTTCGACCTGCGCCCCGCTGCAATTATCAACCACTTGGATTTGGCCAGACCGATTTACCGACAGACTGCCGCATACGGCCATTTTGGAAGAAGTGACGTTGATTTGCCGTGGGAGCATACAGATATGGCGCCGATACTGCGGGACGCAGTGAAATAATCGATCGACAAAAAGCGATTACCCTTCGATGGGGGGATTGGACATAAAAATGGGTGCAAGCGAAATAATCTTACAGGGAAAAGACCTGTCATACCGTTACGAATCATCACCTGAAAGCGACTTGGCGCTTGACGGTCTAAACATAACTGTCAAAAGAGGTGAGCTTTTGGCAGTCCTTGGACATAACGGTTCGGGAAAGTCAACGCTCGCCAAGCACTTTAACGCTATATTGTTGCCTACTGGAGGGGCAATGTATGTGGCTGGCATGGACACATCGGACGAGGACATGCTCTATTTGGTGCGCCAGACAGTGGGTATGGTTTTTCAAAACCCGGACAATCAGATCGTTGCCAATGTTGTTGAAGAGGATGTGGCATTCGCGCCGGAGAATCTGGGTGTTGAAACCCACGAGATCAGAAAGCGCGTAGATGACGCGCTGAAGGCGGTTGGCATGTACGAATACCGTGAGCATGCCCCGCACCGACTTTCAGGCGGACAGAAGCAGCGTGTCGCAATAGCAGGGGTCATTGCTATGATGCCTGAATGCATTGTTCTAGATGAACCCACAGCCATGCTCGATCCGGTTGGAAGAAATGAAGTGCTTAAAACAATCAAGAAGCTGAACAGCGAGCGTGGCATTACTATTGTTTTAATAACTCACCATATGGAAGAGGCTGCAATCTGTGACAGGGTTGTCGTAATGGAGAGCGGACGTATTGCCGCCGATGGAACACCCAAAGAAGTGTTTGCCAAGGTTGAACTGATGAAAAGCATCGATCTTGCTGTTCCTCAGACCATAGAGCTGATATATCGCCTCAGAAAGCGCGGTCTTGATATTCCACTCGACGCCCTGAGTGTCGAGGAGTGTGCCGAGGCAATTATGAGCAGCTTGAGTACAGTCGGGGGAGGCAGCCATGTCCGCAATTATTAAAACAGAAAATCTTCATCATGTATACGGTGCCGGTACTCCGTTTGAGAGGATGGCATTAAATAATGTCAATATCGAGATTGAACGCGGCGAGTTTATCGGACTGATAGGCCATACCGGCTCAGGTAAATCTACCCTGATACAGCACCTGAATGGTTTACTCAAGCCCTCTCATGGCCGTGTCCTGTTTAACGGTGTAGATATCTGGGAAAACATAAAGAGGGTCCGTGAGATCCGCTTTAAGGTCGGACTTGTTTTTCAGTATCCCGAACATCAGCTGTTTGAGGATACAGTATATAAAGATATAGCATTTGGACCTTCGAATATGGGCTTTACTAAGTCTGAGATAGATGAGAGGGTCCGTGAAGCCGCTGAGTTTGTGGGTATTACCGATGAACAGTTGAGCAAGTCTCCATTTGAGCTGTCTGGAGGACAGAAGAGGCGTGCTGCTATTGCTGGTGTAATCGCTATGCGCCCCGAAGTACTGATACTTGATGAACCTACAGCAGGGCTTGACCCCGCCGGAAGGGAAGAAATCTTGAGCCGTATTCGAGGCTACCACGAGAAATTGAACACAACAGTTATATTAGTTACCCACAGCATGGAGGAGATTGCAAAAAACGCAAGCAGAATAATTGTCATGGAGGATGCAAAAGTCCGTATGACAGGAACAGCAAAAGATATTTTCTCCCATGCTGATGAGCTAGAAAGTATGGGTCTGGCCGTTCCACAGATAACGCAGGTATTCCTGCGCCTTCGGAATATGGGCTTGGACGTAGATCCCTCTGTATACACTATTGACCAGGCAGAGAGGGAGATTATGGAGGTGCGGAGGAAATATGATGCTTAAAGATATAACTTTGGGTCAGTATTTTCCGGGAACCACCTCAATCCATCGAATGGACCCACGGATGAAGCTGATCCTTACCACGGCTTATATAGTTGTACTTTTTGTAGCAAAAGGCATACTTTCATACATGCTTTTGCTGGCGTGGCTTTTGACCACAGTAAGATTATCGAGAATTAAGATATCCGTTATCTTCCGAGGTGTACGGCCGCTGTTATTTATCATCTCACTGACGGCATTACTTAACATGCTCTATACCCCTGGCAGACCCGCACTTGAGTTTTGGATACTTACAATAACATATGAGGGCATCTTTGTGGCGATAAAGATGGTCTCAAGAATAATCATGCTGATAACCGGAACTTTGCTATTGACATATACAACATCGCCTATCGTCCTAACAGATGGTCTTGAGCAGCTTCTAAATCCTTTGAAAAAGCTGAGAGTACCGGTTCATGAGCTTGCAATGATGATGTCGATTGCTCTTAGATTCATCCCTACACTGATTGAGGAAGCCGATAAGATCATTAATGCGCAAAAGGCCCGGGGTGCAGACTTTGAGACAGGCAGCATTTTCAAACGGGCAAAGGCGCTGATTCCCTTGTTGGTGCCGCTGTTCATCAGCGCATTTCGTAGAGCGGATGAGCTTGCTATTGCCATGGAATGCCGCTGTTACCGCGGTGGTGAGGGTAGAACCAGCCTCCGGCAGCTTAAATACAGTTCCATCGACCTGAAGGCTATGCTTTTTTCAGTCATTGTATTTACTGCAGTTATTGTGCTTAGGGTGTTAGGAATATGAGCGTACAGTGCGCGAAAAACACACGGAATATTGCACTGAGACTTGCTTATGACGGCACCAATTACCATGGATGGCAGGAGCAGAGCAATCTGCCAACTGTAGCTCAAACGCTTCGAAAGGCTATCGAAGCAGTAGTCGGAAGCCGTATCAATTTGATTGGATGCGGGAGAACGGATACCGGTGTACACGCAGAGACCTATGTTGCCAACTTCCAAACCTCTTCCTCAATACCCACCGATAGGATACCCTATGCGATAAACACGAAGCTTCCGAGTGATATATCTGTCTATGAGGCGGCGGAGGTGCCCTTAAGCTTCCATTCAGTCTTTTCGAGCACAAAGAAAGAGTACACATATGTAATCTACTGCAACCGGGTAAAGAACCCGTTTTACCATAACAGGGCGATGTTTTACCCAAAGCCTCTGGACATTGAGATTATGCGCAGAGCAGCAGCAGAGTTCCTTGGAGAACATGATTTTAGAGCGTTTAGATCTGTAGGATCAAACGTGAAGACGACTGTACGCACGCTTTTTTCCTTTGATGTGGATGTGGAGGGCGAACTTGTAAAACTTCGTGTATCAGCAAATGGGTTTCTCTACAATATGGCTAGGACTTTGGTCGGCACTCTCCTTTATGTGTCGGAGGGCAAAATTACTCCGGAGGACATAAGGGGGATATTTGAATCGGGAGAACGTATGAACGCAGGACCGACAGTACCAGCATGCGGATTATATATGACTGATGTCTTATATAACATCCCTGTATTTTAGTACAAACAGACGTAGTTATAGTTGTGGCACATTCCATTACTTTTTGACCATTATCTAAAGTGTGGTGATAAAGCTTGTCTAGTAAAGAAGGTCCAAAACCAAGAACTGCCGGCACTAGGATTATAGTTTTGCTACTACTTGCCGTTCTAACTCTTGTTATCATTATGAATGCAGAGAGTATAAGGAGTTCCGCTTTTGTTGCGAGTATATTGGGTAACGAAGTTGAGGGCGAGCCGACAACAAGCTACAGCCTCACTCCCGATTCCTCCAATATGTTTGTAGTTTACAATGATGGACTATCGGTTTTAGGGTCAGCGGGACTAACGGTTTTTGACAAGACAGGTAATGAGAGTATCGATCTGGCTGCGAGTTTTTCAAAACCAGTGGTGAAGGTAGCAGGAAAATATCTGATAGGTTATGATGTAGGTGGTAGTCGTTTTCTATATGTAAAGGACAGCAAGCTTGTACAAAACGTTATGACTGATTCACCAGTCCTCACTGCAGAAGTAAATGCGAGAGGATGGACATTGGTTGTCTCTGAAAAGCTTGGAAGTAAGGCTACATGCTTAATATATAATGACGACCGTAATCTTGTATATGAATGGATCTCATCTGAAAGATATATCACCTGTTCAGCACTATCCGACGACTGTAAAACTGCAGTAATTGGCGGCTTGCAGCAGAAAGAAGCAGGTTTAGTTTCAGCTCTTAAGTTTATTAGTTTTGACAGTGAGACGCCCTATGCTATAGTAGAGTTCAATGATGTTATCATCTTGGATGTGGAGTTCCTAAATGACGGTAGCATTGCTGTATTGACCGAAGACAGTGTGACTGTTTTTAATGATGATGGTACTGAGCGGGGTAGCTTCTCGTTCGAAAGCGATCAGCTTCTTGATTATGACATTGATGGTGAGGATTTCTTGCTGTTGCGCCTTGCGAGAGGCAGCTCTGATGAGATTTCGGACGTACATGTTTTGAACCATGAATGTAAGATAGAACAGAGTATTTCCTACCCAAATATAATGGCTATAGATGCAGAAGAAAACTACTTTGGTATTTTGACAAGCAATATGGTAGTAGTGTATAATAGTAATCTGGAAAAACAGTTCACGACCGGAATCTTAACAGGAAATAAAGGGCTGCTAATCGATGAGGGTGGAGCCGCATATGTCCTATCAACGGTTGAGGCGACTATATATCGCTAATGGGGGATTTTTGTGAACATACCAATACCTAATATCCTTTCAATTATCAGGCTGGCTCTTGTACCTGCATTCGTTGTAGTGTTTTTCTCCGAGTCTCCTAACGCTCAGCTCTATGCCGGTCTTATTTTTATCCTCGCCTCTCTTACCGACGCCTTGGACGGATTCATCGCGAGGCGGTTTAATATGGTTACAAGACTCGGCCGGATCCTCGATCCGTTAGCCGATAAGCTCATGACCGTCTCAGCCCTATTATGTGTAACAGTTGCTGGGTTGATACCTGCATGGATTGTAGTTGTATTTGCTGTAAAGGAAGCGCTTATGGGGATTGGAGCTCTTATCATGTATAAGAGGGTCGATGACGTTCTCCCCTCGAACACCCTTGGTAAAATGGCGACACTTGCATTTATTGTATCCTGCGTCGCATTAATGTTATTTAGCATTCCTAAGCCATATTCTACAGTACTTCTTACAATTCCGCTTGCTCTGACACTAATCGCCTTTGGAAGATATGCGGTACTGTTCTATGAAACTATTTTTGCAAAGAGAAACAAAACATAAATCATTCAAATTCAATACGGCAAAAGCTGTAGAATCAACTATACTAGGCCCGGTGCAGCCGGGCTGCGGAACCCTTTGGAGGACATTCATTTATGCAGCCAAACTTATGCTCCAGATGCAAGAAGAATATTGCAGTCATATTTATTACAAAGATTGAAAACGGCAAAACCACTAATGAGGGAATCTGCCTTAAGTGTGCAAGTGAATTGGGTCTAAAACCCGTAAACGATATAATGGAACGTATGGGAATTACCGAAGAAGATATCGACAGCGTTTCAAACGAGCTTATGCAAGTTGTTGAGAACGCTGGTGCAATGTTACCTGACGATGAGGATGGAGATGAGGATGATTCTGGGACAACAGCAACTTTCCCTTTCCTTAATCGCCTTTTTAACTCGCCTGCACACGGGGACGATGATGTAAAACCACCCCAAAGAGAAAGAGAGAAGCGCGGGGGAGAGAAGCCCTCAAAGTTGCGATTCCTTGAAAGCTATTGCATCTCACTAACTAAGAAAGCTATTGAAGGCAAAATAGACCGCATAGTAGGACGGGATAGTGAGATCGAAAGAGTAATTCAAATACTTAATCGAAGGCAGAAGAATAACCCCTGCCTCATTGGTGAACCCGGAGTCGGCAAAACTGCAATCGCAGAGGGTCTCGCTTTGCGCATTGCTGAAGCTAAGGTGCCTTACAAGCTGAGAGACAAGGAGGTTTACCTGCTGGATCTGACCGCTCTGGTTGCGGGAACCCAGTTTAGAGGGCAATTTGAAAGCCGTATGAAGGGCCTCATAGACGAAATCAAGCGTGTTGGCAATATCATTCTTGTAATCGACGAGGTTCACAGTATTGTTGGTGCCGGCGATGCAGAGGGTTCCATGAATGCTGCAAACATCCTCAAACCTGCTCTCTCCAGAGGTGAGATCCAGGTTATTGGTGCCACTACATTCACAGAATACAGGAAACATATCGAAAAAGATTCGGCTCTCGAGCGCAGATTTCAACCTGTAATCGTTGCAGAGCCATCAATAGATGAAACAATTGAGATAATCAAGGGCATTTCACATTACTACGAAGACTTTCACGGTGTCTCAATATCGGATGAGATGGCCAGGCAGGCCGTCCTCCTAAGCGAGCGCTATATTACCGACAGGTACTTACCTGATAAGGCAATAGACCTAATTGACGAAGCGTGCTCCGATGTGAGCCTTAATGACGCTAGACTAAACGAGAACTTGGCTCTCAAAGACGAGCTAAAGAGTATTGCACATGAGCGTGAACTGCTTATAGAAGACACATCGCCTGAGGCCTATGAGAGGCTTGCAACACTGCGCAGCCGTGAAATTCAGGCTAATGAGAAACTCAAAAAGAATGCCTTATATAAACCCGAGCTTAAAATTGATAATCTCGCTAGAGTAGTTGAACTCTGGACGAAGATACCTGCCTCCAGCATCCAGGAGGAGGAGTACGACAAACTAAAAAAGCTAGAAGAGCGCTTGAAGAAGCGTATAATCGGTCAGGACGAGGCAGTGGATTCTGTGGCCCGTGCTGTGCGCAGAGGCCGTGTCGGAATATCCGTAAAGAACAAACCCACTTCCTTTATATTCGTTGGTCCCACCGGAGTTGGAAAGACAGAGCTTGTCAAGTGCCTTTCGGAGGATCTGTTTAACACCCCCGAATCTCTTATCCGTCTTGACATGTCCGAGTTCATGGAAAAGCATGCTGTATCCAGGATCATCGGTGCACCTCCGGGATATGTTGGGTACGACGAGGCCGGACAGCTCACTGAGAAGATCCGCCGCAGACCATACTCCGTGGTTCTGTTTGATGAGATAGAGAAAGCACATCCAGATGTGCTTAACATTCTCCTTCAGATTTTGGACGATGGTCATATAACAGACGCTCACGGACGTGAGGTTAATTTTGAGAACACTGTAATTGTAATGACGTCTAATGCAGGTAGCGGTCTCAAGGGCTCAGCACCACTTGGCTTTGGCCATACACTCACCGAACAGACCCGTGAGAGGTCATTAAAAGCACTGAGTGACATTATGAGACCGGAGTTTATAAACCGGGTTGACGAGATCATTGCATTTAACCAGCTGACGAAGGAAGACTTTAAGAAGATTGCCGGAATCATGCTGGGAGACCTGAAAAGTAACCTCGCTGAGCGCCAGATCGAGTTTACATGGGCTGATGAGGCAGTGGAATACCTTGTAGAAAAATCATTCTCAATTAAGTATGGAGCGCGTAACCTTCGCAGACTCATTCAGAGGGAAGTCGAAGACGGAATTGCGTCAGCTATCATTGACAACTACGAGGGCAATATCTCATTGGTCAAACTTTCATCAGATGGCGATAAGATAATAATAACAGCAGAATAGAGCATGTTGTAATAATGATTAAAGATTATAGATTAAAGATGAAAACCGACACAACTGGTACACTATACCATGCTGTGCCGGTTTCTTTCTTGTCTTTTTACCAAGCGGTTTTCAACGGTACTTAATGGGGATTTGAAAGTGATGCAGCGGAGTTGACTCCAGCAACATAACCTGAGGACCATGCCCACTGAAGATTATAACCGCCGCAGTCGCCGAAAATGTCGAGGACTTCACCTGAAGCATATAGTCCAGGAACTAGTAGTGACTCCATAGTCTCAGGATCAAATTCATCTGTTGAGATGCCACCCGCTGTTACTTGTGCGTGTTTCCATGTACTTAGCCCCTCCACGCTAAACCGTAGTGATTTAATGTGAGTAGCCATTTCATACAACTGGGCATCCGAAACATCCGAAACAGGTAAACTTAGCTTCTGGATTCCCGCTCTTCTTGATACAAGATTTCCAACCCGCTTATTTAGAAGTCCTGAGAAAAAGAGTTCCATCGTAATATGACTTAGATTAGTTCTCCGCTCGGAAAGGAGACTATAGATCGCATCTATTTGGAGCTCTGGCATAAGATCTATGAGAATCTCATCACACCGATTAGTCGCAACAAGGCAGGAGAACTGAAAAACGGGTGGCCCTGACAGACCAAAGGACGTAAACAGCACTTCACCGTCCATACTGCTGTTTACTTTACCCCTATTCGAAGCATAAACCGTTCCCGTGACCTTAATACCTTCAAGAGCTTTAGTTTCCTTTGTGTTTGTACGTATATGCGTTATAGCAGGTGAGAGCTCTTTTATGGTGTGTCCTAGAGAGGTCAAAAGACTGTAGCCTGATCCGTCAGATCCTAGTGCAGGAGATGCCTTACCACCGGCAGCAACAAGCACTTTTCGTGTAGAGAACCTGTTGTTTTCTGTATCTATTATGTCAAAACCTTCTTTTGTTTGTTCTATCGAAGAGATACCCTTATTCGTGATAATAGGGACTGACAGCCTCTCCAGCTCCAGTCTTAGTGCATCAAGAACAGCAGAGGCGTTACCGCTGTATGGGAAGACCTTCCCTTCAGCCTCGTATCTTGGATAGACGCCAAGCTCCCTGAAAAAACGGATTGTGTTATCCAAGTTGAACTGTTCTAGGGCAGGTCGGGCAAAAAGGGGATTTGCGCCATGGTAATTATTTATACTTAGGTTGCTGTTTGTATAGTTGCAGCGGCCGTTACCGGTAGCGAGGAGTTTTCTTCCTGGCCGGTCCATACGTTCCACAATTACTGTGTCAATACCTGGAAGTGTCCGTGCTGCCATAATACCTGCCATCATTCCGGAGGCACCGCCTCCAATAATAGTTAGATCTTTCACCATATGAATATTCCTTAAGTATTGATTATTGTACGTGGGGGGAATCATTGACGCCTGCATCGGAATTCGAATCTCCCTGTACATTATCGACCGATACATCATCTGAAGGGGCTGCTAGGATCACTTTACCGTCACTGTACTCTATTCTAACTCTGTTTCCGCCTCGGAGATCAAGCTTTTCGAGGAGGTCGGCAGGTATCTGAACTCGCCCTGCTCTATCAAGAATTGCATACTCGTCTTGGGTCGCCTCATTGTCATCAAAGCTTGATATGCTTGAGAGGATGTCGGCGTAGCTTTGCTTGACTATGAACTCACTTGAAGTCTTCCCATCTCTGATGGCAACAACTCGCTCAACTTTTCTGGAGAGCATTCTATCATGTGTAACAATTATGATGGTCGTTCCCAGTTCGCGGGTCAAATCACGGAAGACATCCAGAATGATGTTTGCGGTTTTTAGGTCAACTGCACCCGTTGGCTCGTCTGCAAGAAGAATTTTCGGATTGTTTGCAAGTGCGAGTGCGATAGCGACACGCTGTTGTTCGCCACCAGACAATTGGCTCAGCTTACTGTTCTTTCTATGGGACATTCCCACCAGATCCAGTAGCTGCAGTGCCCGCGTTTTCTGATTATTGGACAGTTGAATCTTTGCACTCTCGTCATATGGAATCTTAGTATTGCTGAAATGCATAGGAAGCTGAACATTTTGCCATGCTGTTAGGTACGGGATCAAGTTTCTTGCGTTGTTCTGCCAAACGAAGCCGACGGTATTTCTCTTGTATTGGATAAGCTCTGATTCAGTCAGCTTGAAGAGGTCCTTTCCATCAACCACAAGCCGACCTGCAGAGGGGCGGTCAAGGCCGCCAATCATATTTAGTAGGGTTGACTTCCCGCTTCCGCTGTTACCTATAATGGCCATGAGCTCTCCCTCTTCTATCGTAAGGTCAAGCCCTTGGAGTGCCAGAACCTCAAGGTCTTTTGTCTTATATATCTTCACCAGATTTTCGCATTCAATTATGTTATTACGCTCAGACATTTACAAGCACCCCATCCTCAAGTTCATAGACCGCATCAGCCACGTCCATAAGTCCTACATCATGAGTTGTCATCACTATAGTCGCTTTCTCGGACTCAACCAGGTCGCGAAATATTTTTACAACCTGCAGCCCTGTTGTTGTATCCAACTCAGCAGTCGGTTCATCGGCAAAAATTACACTTGGTGAATGGGCAATAGCTCTGGCGATTGCAACACGTTGCTGTTCGCCACCTGAAAGCTCCTGTGGCATATGCTTCATGCGTGACGATAGCCCCACAAGTCTGAGGCACTCCTCAGCCCTCTTTTTTCTCAACTCTGCCGGATAGTTCGCTATTCGTAGTGCAAATTCAACGTTCTCGTAAGCAGTCATCATTGAAACAAGTGCAACCGATTGAAAGACAAAACCTATTTTTGTCCGTCTGATACGATCCCGTTCGGTCTCTGACATGTCTGTAATCTTCATTCCATCGAGTATTACACTGCCCTCAGTTGGTTGGTCTAGAGCTCCGAGAATATTCATAAGGGTCGTCTTTCCGGACCCTGATCTTCCACGTAAGATAGTTAGTTTGCTGCGGGGGACCGTCAGGGACAAGCCGCCGAGTGCCCAAAATGTTCCGCCACCTGACGGAAAGCCTCGCTTAATATTGTCAGCAATTATCATAGCTTCACTCATAACGCCATATTCCTTTCTAACTCCTAGTCCTCACCGAGCTTAAGTGCTTGTGCGATCTTGATCTTCGAAATTATAACACCCAGGATTACCATGCAGACTACGAACAGAAGTCCCACTATCCCAAAGAGGTTTGCGTAATCATTGCGTTCAGCCACTACTCTAAGCGGTATGGTGTTAGCTGAAGCCTGATAGCCTAACTGTATTAGCGGTACAAATAGCTCAGATGAGATTTGACCGATAATAGCTCCTAGCGCAACCGATACGCCCGAGATGAGAATCTGCTCATTCAAAAGCAGTGAGATTATACTGCTCATTGATAGGCCCATGGCTCTGAATATTCCAAACTGTAGCTCTCTTGACCGGATCGATAGAATCCAGTAAATTAGGAAGCCTGTCATACAGACAATAAGAATGATTATGAACCCCACAGTAAGTACACCGTTCGTCCCTTGAAGCACGGGGTCATTTTTCTCCTCCACGATCGTTGCATCCGCATCGAGGAAGGTTTTGAACCGAATTTGATTCTCCTCGGCAAAGTCGTAAATAAAGCGACTTGAGTCTGTCTTCATCCATATTTCGTATGGAGTGACTCCCCAAACGGATTGGATCTGAGCGAGATTTCCAACTATAAGCCATTCATCGTTGACAACCTCTCTGCCGTCGTATGTGACAGAGGTGGTAGTAGGGAAGTAGGTTGGCCAACTGTCGAAGAAACCGCATATAACGCCTGAGAAGAACTGATCGTTTTCATTTCGGACATTTATCATATCTCCGAGTTTATACCCCTCGATGGTGCGAAAATTATCAGAGACCAACACTGCTCTAGCGTCAGATGCCATTGCGTTGAGGTACTCGTACCAGTGCACTGGAAGCAAATCGTTTCTGAACCATGCTATCTCACCGAACTCTTTTGTGTTTATACCCATTACACGTACATTCTTAATGCTGGATACGGTGTTTCTCTTACTGTTTAACACCTTTGTCAGTCTCACGGAGCTGTCAAAACCCTTGTACTTTTCAAAGTCCGGTTCGAAATAAACTCGCATGGTGGCCTGTTCATTCGAAGAGTTGTCGCGCCACTCCTCCATCAAAACAAGGTCTGCTCCGTATTCGTATCGAATATTCTCCTCCATGTTCAGGTTCAGTGTCCGGGCTGCCTTTGCGTTAAATATTCCTGTGGCGATTGTCAGGACAAGGAATATGATGATGAACTGTTCTTCACCTACCGAGCGAGTGACTTTCAGAAATGATGCGTATAATGAGGGCGCCCAATACTTCTTGCCCAGCTCAAACACGATGCGAATGATGTAGGGGAAGATGCGGAGAAAAAGCAATCCTGCACCAATTATAAAGAGGGAAGAGCTGAGAAACAGTAGGGGGTCCAGTGCAGCATCTCCGGAGGATATAAGGAAATCTTTCTGATTGTTATAGGTGTAGTAGCCGTATAGTGAGACACCGAAAAGCAGTACATCAAGAAAGAGGCGCTGCCAAAGTGGTCTCTTTGTCTTCCTGCTGCTCTCACGTTTGTGGTCGATTATTGAGACCTTAGAAAAGTTAAATACAGGCACGACCATAGTGAGGATGGAGAGAAGTGAAGCTAGAACTGTATAGCTAATGGTTTCGGATGTCACATCTACCTGAAGGGCGCTGCGTTGGACAAGATCAAGAAATCCATTGGAGGCGCCGATTATCCTGCAAATCATGGTTCCGAGGGGAACTCCGACAGCCACACTGAAAGCCGAGATAATTGCGCTTTGAATGAGGAAAATCAGGATTATCTGTATGCCGCTTGAGCCACGGCTTTTTAGCACCGCTATAGTATTTCTTTCCTGTTCTAATATCTGCTTTGATACCATGAAAATAAAGAAAGCAAGTAGAATGAGAATTGGTACTTGAAGTACCCAAAGGGTGATATTTAGCCGCTCTGCTTCGGATGGAAAATCCTCCAATGTTTTTAGGAAATTTATTCGACATGCTGTGGTACCATATAGGTCAAAAAATTCTTTATATTTGGTGGTGTTTGAGTATAACTGAGGGACGTTTCGTGCAGACATTTCTCTATAATCGAAAAGTAAGAACCACTGTGAGGTGAAGTGTAGGCCATACTCGTGGTTTTCAATGAACTGTTGCATAAATACATTCTCAGACATGAGACATTCTTCAGTAAACTGTTCAGGTGAGTACACCCAGTACGGGTCGATTTCCGAGCGATTTTCGAATACGCCTACTATTCTAAACACTATGGGGTTTCCATCATGGTAAGTAATGGTGGCAAACTGAAACTCCTCGCCTATGAGCAGGTCCTTTTCAACAAGGGTACGCTCATTCACGATGACTTCTATAACACCGTCCTGAAGAGTATCGCTGAACATCTTGCCGCTTGTGATATTGATATGTCCGTCCAAGTCCGAATAAAAACGAAGTTGAAAGCTGCGGTTCTTTGTCCTCGACTCCCGTTCCACAACAGGCTCTGCCCGCAGCGAACTCAGAGAGTACATCGTGACCTTTTGGGTCAACGGCAGACCGAGATCTCTTTCCATCTCTGCAACCTTATTTTCAAAGGTGTTTAGCGACTTAAGCTCGTACCCGCGGTTGACACTGAGTGAGTTGAACTTGATCTCAACAGTTCCTGGATACCTATTCGTCTCAATCTGCTGCTTTTCAAGCTGCTTGATAAGCATGCGCTGAAGTATTGCATCCGAGTAGAGAGGGATGCTGGCAACCATAGAGCAGAGAAGTATGTTGCCTATCAATAAGCTGATTATCATCCACTTGTTATTCAGCATTTTTCTTAGTATGAAAGTAAACATCCCAATCCTCCTAGTTTGCAACTACCCACTGGCCTTCAGAGAGTCCGTCCAGTATTTGGACAGTATTGAGCGCTGACAGTCCGAGCGTTACGTATCTTTTCTTCGAAAATCCGTCCTCATAGAGATAGACAAAACGCTTTCCATCTTCGTTATAGATTACTTTTGAGGGTAAGGTGAGAACATTCTCCAAACTGTACCTTGAAGCCTTGACAGTTATCCTTCTGAGGCGGTTATTAGTATCGATTTCGATTGGACTGTCCGGAATGATTACCACACGGCCAGTATGATTTCCAAAGACATCGGGAGCGGTGATAATACGTCCCGAGTAAGTTTCCTTTGGCACAGAAATCTCAATCTCAGCAGGAGCATTATAGCGCATACCGTTAGATATATCACTGTTTGTGGCGATCCACACAGAGTCAGTTGCATACATGTAGCAAATAGAAGAACCAGGGGTTATGATATTTCCAACAGGGAGGTAATCGATGTTTCCGATAATACCGTCAAAAGGAGCATAAACAGTGTCTTCTTCTATACGTTGTTTGAAATCTTCGATAGACCGCTCCAGTGATCTGATCTTGCGACTGTTTTCGTACTCGTAAAAATCCAGTGTAGCCTTTGCTTTCTTGAGTTGTATTTCCGCTTTTGCAACCTGGATCCTCAGATAGTCCGATGGATTTTTTTCATACTCATCCTGGATGTCTCTCAGTTGGGATTCTGCAATTGCCACCCCGTTTTTATATGACAGAAGTCCAGCTTTATGCTGTTTCTCAAATATTGAAAGTTCCGATTCAAGCGAAGTCAGGTCGGATTCATTGTACTCAATCGTGAATTTCGCAATGATATCGCCTTTTTTGACTGTTTCACCTTTTTTTACATTTACTGATACAAGTCGGGCATTGTTGAAGTCACATGTTATGGTCTCGTTCTTGGGGTATACGAGTATCCCTTCGCCGGAGACGACCCTTGAGACAGTACCGGTGGAGACCTCAACAAGATTGGCGTTTTTGTTTTGTGAGCTGGTATTGGTTTCCGGGGTCCAGAGAAGAGCTTCGCCTTCTGTCCTATCGTCAGCAGAACAACCAAAGAGCCAAACAGGAACTAGTAATAGAAGAATAAGAAAGACACTATAAACTGAAATTTTCCTACTGTCTAACAAAGACAACATCCCCCTCTTCCAGACCCGCTGTTATTTCTGTAAAAGAATCTGTTATTAGGCCGCATTCCACCGATGTATAGATTTTCTCTCCGTCCTCGATTCGATAGACATAATACTCACCAGCATTGTAGAATACAGCATTTACAGGAACTGAGAGCACATCAAGTTTCTCTCTCTCATGGACTATAACTGCTGCAAAATCACCAGCCGTGACATCGGTATAATCCTCTGAGAAGTAAAATATTGTCGGAGGTCTGATGCCGGAAAGCATAAGAGCTATATACTCTTGTCTGTCATACTCATCCTTAACGATCGAATACTCCTTACCCCCTATAAGAGCAGTGGTACGCGCATCACTTGAGATAGAATCGGTGCCGTCGTATTGAACATACATCCTTGATTTGTCTGCTATGTAACAGATGGCGGTGTTGGCAGGGATCCTACTTCCCGGAGATATAGGTTCTAAAAATACAACCTCTCCATCACACGGAGCATATACTACCGTACCTTCAAGTGACTGTTTTAGATCGTTGAGCTTTTTTTCTGCTTGCTCTATCTCAATTTCGCCATTCTTCTCTATATATTTGGCTTCTGCTTTCAGCTTTTCAATGGAGATTTCCGCAATATCTATATCTGCCTGGCTAGCACCAGCGATAATCAGCGCTTCAAGATCTAGTTCCGCCAGCTCAATATCATACTGCTTCTGTCTCAAGTCATAGGCAGTTTTGCTCAGCTTGTAGTCTAGCTCGTCCGACGCAGCGGCAATCTGGTCCTGCAAATCGGTAACATCAAGGGCTGCGATTGGGTCGCCCTCTGATACACTATCACCTAGCGATACATAAAACTCACCGAGTTTGCCTGAACGCTTTTCGAAAGATACCTCTTCAATTTCTGCTTTTACGTAAGCTTCGTATTGACGACGCCGGGACATATCCATCCTGGTTGCAACTGCAGTGTCATATTGAACTTCAACAGGCTCATGGAGAGTGATATCTGTATCTGATTGCGATGTACAGGCGGATAAGGTTAGGCAGAGGACCAATAAGAGAGTTGTTTTCTTAATTATCTTCATGACTACCTCCGCTACTCTAAGATTACAAGGTCGCCTGGTTTTAGACCATCTTTGATCTCCACCTTGCCATCAGCGGAAAACCCTGTTACAACCTTTTGCATAGTTCTGTTGTTGTCTTCATCAAGCATATATACGATTTCCTGTCCGTTAGCCGTCTTAACAGCCGAGCTGGGAACGTAGACAACGTTTTCTTTTCTATTTAGCTCCAGACTTATAAGGCCTGTCGCATTCTCCTTGATGTCAAACGCAGTTTCATTCAGCTGGAGATATGTAATATTATCTGACCGCTCAAGATTAAGCTCGTGCGCATCAACCACCGTCGCTTCATGATATGTACCCGCAATCTGTATTTCAACAGAGTCGCCTACGCTGAAAAGCGATGCTTTATCGCCGCTTACTTTGAATACTGATGTTGATTTATCTGCGATGGTTATGAATTTTTCTTTTTCGGTCGAATAGGAGTTGACACCCACGTCCTTTACATGAGTAACAGTACCATCGATGCCAGCTATAAGCACCCTCTTGCTCTTCATGTCTAGCAGCTCATCTAGCTTTTCACGAGCGACGTTCAGGCGAATGTTATATATGTCAGACTGGAGCTCATGAGCCTCGATCATTGAGGAAATGGCTTGGTTTTGTCGCTCAATGCTAGAGACAAGTGCCTGCTTCTCATCTCCCTCGGCTGCTTCATGTTTCTCGATAAGACTTTCCAGCTTTAGGGTTTCGATTTGAAGGTTAGCTTTGTGGGTTTCAATAAGTCTTGATAACTCAAGCTTCAGCTTTTCAAGATACACCTTCTGGGCTTCTATTTGAAGGTCGACATCAGTACTATCGAGCTCTGCCAGGATGTCACCTTTGCTGACAAGGTCGCCGTTTGATACGTACACATTTGTAATTGGCAGATTGCCAATACTGAAAGAGAGAGTTTCTTCTAGAGCCGGCGCATACTGACAGGGCACATTGACCGTCTCAACGATCTCTCCACGGGTTGCCTCTACAAGGGTATACTCCACCTTTTCGTAAGAGCGGAGTATTGGCGGGGGAGGCGGATCCTCTTCTACAGGAAGAAAAGAGCAGGAACACAGAGCAGCCAATGGTGACAGCACTAACATAGCCACCATAAGCGTACTTGTGATACTGCGTTTGAGAGGGTGTTTTTCCATAGTCGACCATCCTTTGGATTTTAATGATGATTAAGCATAGAAAGCTTAGACACGTAAACTGCGCATCTCCACTTTGCAGCGGAGTACGGCAGATGTTTTCAGCTAGATTTGCCGTATTGCCTCCGCAACACTGCTTACGCGCACAAGTTCCAGACCATCTGGAGCTTTCAGACGCGATGTGCCTCGTCGAGGGAGAATACAGCGATCAAAACCGAGTCGGGCAATTTCGGTGAGTCGGAGCTCTGCTGCGGATACATTACGGAGCTCACCAGCAAGCCCCACCTCTCCAAAGACGGCAACCCTATCACCGATAGGCTTGTCCAGTAGGGCAGATGCGATGGAAAGGGCAGCAGGTAGATCGGCAGCAGGTTCGGTTAAGCGCAGTCCGCCAACTACATTTATGTAGGTGTCACAGTTGGAAGCGATAAGACCTGCACGTTTTTCAAGTACTGCCAAAAGGAGCATAGCTCTGTTGTAGTCCATGCCAGTTGCCACTCTTCGTGGAGCAGCATAAACGGTAGGGGTGAGAAGGGCTTGAATCTCCGCAAGTATCGGTCTCGAACCCTCCAGTATGCATGCAACACAGCTCCCTGATACATTTGAAGGGCGGCCTGAAAGCAACATCTCAGAGGGATTAGGAACCTCCTTAAGTCCCTCCGACTGCATCTCAAATACACCAATCTCGTTTGTGGAGCCGAAACGGTTCTTGTCCGCCCTGAGGATGCGGTACGCATAATCTCTGTCGCCTTCAAAATAGAGCACGCAGTCCACCATGTGTTCGAGGACTTTTGGACCGGCAAGAGCACCCTCCTTGTTTATGTGGCCGACCAGGAATGTAGTAATGCCTTCCGACTTTGCTAAGCCCATCAGAGCTAGGGTACATTCCTTTATCTGACTTACACTTCCGGGAGCGGCAGTAAGTTCCGGACTGTAGGTAGTTTGAATCGAGTCAATTATAAGTATATCGGGTGGGTCTAAGCTAACAGCAGCCAATATGTCATTTAGATTTGTTTCGGAGAGTATAAAGAGATTATCAGTTTGTAGCTTTATCCTATCTGCACGGAGTTTGAGTTGTCTCTGAGACTCTTCGCCGCTGACATATAGAACCTTACGGTTTTTACAGAGATCCTTGCAAATTTGGAGTAACAGTGTTGACTTTCCTATTCCCGGCTCTCCGCCGACCAGTACCAGAGAGCCTGCAACAGCACCTCCGCCAAGCACCCGGTCTAGTTCTTTCATGCCTGTCATTATACGGGTCTCGCTTCCGGTGTCGATTTCATCGAGTCGGACCGCACTCTTTTTGCCGATGTTCGCCGTTGCAGCTTTGGTCTGTAAGCGTGCTGAGGTAGGACCTCCAGTTACAACCTTGCTTTCAACTAAGGTGTTCCATGCGCCGCAGGAGGGACAGCGCCCCTGCCATCTTGGCGTCTCAAATCCACACTCGTCACAGAAGAATACTAGTTTTTCTTTTGCCATATTAGTTCCTTTACGACATAAAATGTTTGTTGCTAAATATATCAATGTATCAATATTTCGGTATTTCAATATTTCAGTATTTCAGTACATCAATTTTTGTTCATCCCGTTTTGTTTTCTGGAAATCATCAGTACTCAAGAATTAGGTATGTAGATACAATCAATAACGCAAGCTTAACACGGTAAGAGGGATTACGGAGCAGCTCGAGCTCTCGCAGATTTGTCATAAATCCGCACTCAGCCAAAATCGCTGGGCATTTTACGTGCTCCATTAGATACACACCCTTAGGGACCTTTTTTGCTTCGCGCGTATTTGATGGATCGATGTGGTCGCGTATTCTCTTTTGGAGGAGTACTGCAAAATCACGACTCTGCTCTCCGTTGTAGAATATGTGAGCACCGCTATAGCGGCTGTCGGTAAATGTGTTTTGATGAATGCTTATGAGAAATGCCTCCTCAACAGAGTTGATGAGGGAGACACGGTTTTTTAGATCTGATACCTTCTTCTCCCTCAGGGAGTTGGCTTTCGGGCTGTGAATCGAGATGTCTGTCTCTCTTATCATTACTGGTGATATCCCGAAAAGACAAAACAGGTATTTCATCTTCATAGAAATATCTAGGTTTATTTCGCTCTCAACATCGCCACCAGGGGAGACTGCACCACCGTCCTCACCGCCGTGCCCCGGGTCGATAACAGGAACGTATGCACTTGCATCTCTGATCGATGTTATTGCGAAAATGAAAGATAAAATAAAGCTCAATATTATAAGAAAAATCCTCTTAAGCATATCATCCGCCTCCCATAAACTCGTATCTGAGTATTATATGAGAGAAGACTATTATGATATGCAGAAACAGGGACTAAAACTTCTTATCCCTGCTGATGTCCTGCGATTTTTTTTCATAGAAGTTATCAGATATTCTGTAACCTTTATAGCCAAGCAGATACGCTACATGAACAATAAGTGTTGTTGGAATAACAAAGAGAATAAAAAGCAGGGGAGTTGCCTGTTCGGAAAGCCAAATCAAATCAACAAAAGAGGCATAGAACATCTTGAAAATAGCCACAAAAATCTCAGGGAGGGCTCCTGTCATCCTCGAAACAATAGCAAGGATGGCCAATATGAGACCCGGAATCTGAGATATTAGAGCTCCCTTTACTCCTCTATACTTATCATCTTTCAAGTGCCCAAAGTTCATCAGGTTACGATCCTGTTGCCCCAATCGCCATATTTCGGTATACATCATTGCGGTAAAAAGAATTATGCTTACTACTGAGCCAACTGTCTGGGCTGCTGATGGGCTAAGAAAGAGTCCGAAAAAGTACATGAGAAAGAACGTGGCAAAAGCGAACACAACATGGACTACTA
>JAAYOS010000085.1 GCA_012520195.1 Clostridiales bacterium
AAGACAAGTATCTTCGCGATAAGGTTCTTGTGTAACAGCATCTTTGCTCTAACCGATTCATCTCTCAATGAGGTGACACTGGCACCTGCCCTTGCCATTCAGGCGGCATCGGGAGGGATTCTACCCTATCAATTGGCCCAACTTACAATAAAGCTTGCACTTGCGCTAGCGGAGTCGGCGATTGATTTAGATACGCTTGTCCGAGGTGAGCGAGTGCCCCTTCTCAAATCATCATCTACATGGAAGTGTTCCGTTCAGGGGATTATTGAGATGCTAAAGGGCCGTGTTTCAACTGAAGTGAGCGAGTTTGTTGATGAGAGTGTGCAGAAGGCTGTAGGCTTTTTGCAGCAGGGCGTTGATGATGCAACAGAGCTTCTAGATACTACGGTAAGTGATTTCATCGGAGATATTTCATCCGATTTAGAGATAGCGATATCCGCAGAGCTCAACAAGACAGTAGACTTAATAATGTCAGTACTACTCGAGTTTTCGCGCCGGGAGTTCGATAGTGTATTCACAACAGGAGTTTTTGTGAGGGAACGATTCGTGCAAACAGCCCGGACAATCGTGAATTCACTCATGCAGAATGAGGATTCTGATCTAATTGAAAAACTTCAAGATCAGCTGCCTTATATCGAAAACGATGTGATAAATCAGATGGCAGACATTTTCGAATCTCTGCTTTCGGATGAGAATAATCCGTCGAATACGGTACTAAAGATTGACCAGGTATTGTGTAGGAACATTTCATCTGAACTTAATGAATGTATTTCAAAAGCGCTGGAGCGGATAAAAAACTCTGCTAAAGGCGAGATTGACGAGATTCTCTCTTCAGCCGGGAATAGGCTGAGGAACTCCGTGGAGGAAAAAGAGGAAGTGTTGACCGAAGCTGTAGTGGAAAAACTCACAGCGACTGCTATCGATATACTTAACGACTATATCCCTAGTGACATGTACACAACGGAGGAAGTTTCAGGATTGGGCTTGGAACTATGTGAAATGAAGCCTGGACGCATCAATGAGAGAATACTAAGCCTTTCATACGAAGACTATTTACAGATACTACTTGTTATGATGCTAGGAGGTACGAAGCGTGACGGGGTTCTGTTAAGAATTGCAGATGTTATGCAGCTGAATGTTTCGCAGTTCCACAGTAGAGGACAGAGTTTTCGTATGGCTGAGGCGTATACGTTTGTAGAAATCACAGGGCAGATCACAGTTCATTCATTCTTATTGCCACAAGGAGTCTTCGACATATGTGTGGAAAGTTATGATATTGCAGGTTACTAGTCATGTGCGCAGGGTTGACAACCGGGGATCAATAACGGTTGAGGCTACGATTTCACTTGTTACCTTTTTTCTGACCATTGTATCTGTCCTGTCAATGATAAGCATATGCAGAGTCCAATACTGCATAGGTAGGGCTCTCAAAGCAGCAGCACTGGATGTGTCCCGATACTCCTATTTCTACTATGCTGTTGGCGGATACCACTCTGTACACTCTGTAAAGCGGTCGGTTGCTGAGCTGATTACTGACAGAAGCTTTTCGGAAGATGGCAGAAACGGAATGGAAGAGCTCGTAGAGCTTACTCAGATTCTGTTTGGAGAGGAAGGATCTACTGAAGATGAGTATCGGGGAAGCATCTTCTCCACTGAAGACACCGCACCTGTAATAATTGCGCTTCTGTCTGAGTGTGTAGATGAGCTATCATCAGCCATTATTGCGGCACCTATCGCAAGATCCGTGTTCCATAAAAAGCTCGGCTTGTCAGATACTGAGGCCGATAGATATCTCAAGGCTAACGGGGTCATAGACGGCTGGAACGGGCTCGATTTTGGAATGTCAAAGCTCTTCCCTTCTGAGTCGCCACTTGAAGTCAGTCTTTGTGTAAGGTACAGCATAAGAATCCCTTTTCTTGGTGGTGCGTCTATTCGCGTTATTCAACGTGCAGTTACATACGCATGGCTCGGTGGTGACAGAACTGTCATAGATAGTAATTTCAATGGCTCTGAAGGCGAATACCTAGACGGAGAATTCTCAGATAGTATTTGGAGTATGTCTGCTTTTGATAGAGGGCAGCTCTTCAAAGAAATCTTCTCAAAGCAGTACAAGGACAGTGACTCTATAAGCGGCATGCGTGGGGTGATAGGGTATGAGTCGACTGGAAATATCTATCACAACTGTGTATCCATAAACACTTTTAGTGAAAGTTATTACACTAACGACTTTAGAGCAGCAGCTGCCTGTGAGCACACCATCAGAAAACTGAAAATTACCATAGATGAGGTTCAAGGCAAATTGGCCGAAGGGGAGAGAGCTACGATATCATACATGGTGATAGTTCCGGAAGACGCTGATAACACTTCGTCTAGCGAAATTGACGATTACTTGAAAAGAAGAGCAGAACAGTTCCATGAGAAGGAACCGAGCATAAGAATAATATTCAAGATTGTCAGGGCGGGCGGAAAAGCGGAACAATAAATAGTAAAGTGAACTAAGTGGACAGGGTTAGGTGAAATGACGTGGAAAGCAAAAAGACTCTCGAATATGAAAAATACCCGACAACTGTGCAAGATCGTGCCGATACATATCAGCTGAGGAGTATCATTGTAAGTCACCCCATTTTAACAGCTACTGCTGCATCCTCTGTCCTAACATTTCTGCTTCTGCTGCTATATGTCAAAGAAATGGACGCTGCTTCCTCATTGCACATCACAGGAATCTACACTTTTTTATTACCAATCGCCGCTATAGATTTCAAACATAAAATTATTCCAAATTGGCGACTTCCTGTTTTTGTTGCGATTGCACTTCTGTATGGGTCACACAGAGTATCAGTGGGAGTTTCGGAAATATCGGACATACTCTTGGATATGGCAGCAGGAATGCTTCTCGGTGGCGGGGTATTTATGTTGGCGACGCTGATGACAAGAGGAGGCGTCGGAATGGGGGATGTAAAGCTGTTTGCGGTTCTCGGACTGGCGCTGGGCTTTTTTCAAACATTTCTTCTAATTATGTACACGCTTCTATGTGCTACTGCATTTGGTCTGGTAATGATTATGTGTGGCAAAGCGAGTGTGAAAACCCGGATCGCAGTTGCACCATTTGTTCTCCTGAGTACAGTCCTAATAGCATTCATTGGGTAGTGCGATGAAAAAGGTTATTGCCGCATTATTGACCGTTCTCATTATCACCTCAGCATGGGTTACGGTGCTAACTCACCTAAATGCACCAACCGAAGATAGTGAAGTTAAGAAGTACATTGATCTTGCCGAACAGCAGTGTGCAGCAGGTGCATATGGATCAGCGATACGGCTATACCAAAGGGTTCTTTCAAAGGAGGACACTGTCAGACTGCGTCTTAGGCTTGCAGAGATCTGGAGACTGTATGGAAACGGTTCAGGGTACAGTAATGAACTAAAGGAGCTGATTCGGGTATATCCAGAGGATGAGCGTGCCCATGTACTGCTGGCTGAGCTCTATTATTCTAATGCGGATTTTCGTCGATGCTGCGATGTAATAACCAATGCTAGAACAGACGGCGTGGAATCGAAGGTGCTTGATGAGATGTATCGCAAATGTGCGTACCGATACGAGGTTCTCGCAGATCAATTTGAGTTTGCCGGAGTATTTGTCGGGGAGCGGGCATCGGTTCAAAAAGATGGGAAAGTATTCATTGTTAACAGCACCCTAAAAATGATAAACAGAGATGGTTTTGAGTTTACAGATGCCTTTTTTGGTAGTTCAGCTGCTGTAAAGACAGAGGAGGAATGCTTTTTTATTGACAAAAACGGTGAGAAATATATGGTCGTTGATCAATCTTATACCAACCTATACTCATATTCTGATGGTATGGCAGCTTTCGAGAGTAGTGGTAAATTCGGTTACATAGATATTTTTGGTCAAAAGGTTCTAGGCGATTATGCTTTCGCATCGACTTTCTCCCACGGCTTTGCTGCAGTCTGCGATGAGAAAGGCTGGTACATTATTGACATAGAAGGTGAGAGCATGATGAATACTCGTTATAAAAGTGTTAAGCTCGACGAGAAGAACACGATCGGCAGTGGGGCGTTTTGCTTTGTATATAAAGATGGAGATTGGATCATTCTCGATACAAAGAGTTGGAAATTAGGAATGGCTAAGTTTGAGGATGCCCGGGCACCTACAGGCGATAATATCGCCGCTGTCAGACAAGACGGAGTGTGGGGTTTTGTAGATAAAAATGGGAGTTTACTAATCAAGCCTAAGTACGAGGATGCCACCTCTTTCTCATGTGGTCTCGCAGCGGTAAAGCAGGGGGGACTTTGGGGATATATCGATCTAGAAGGGCACACCGTAATCGACTTTGTGTTTGAGGATGCAAATCGATTCTCTGATAACGGTATGGCCCCTGTTAAGATAAATGGAAAGTGGAAATATATCAAACTAAAATATCGGGAGAACTTGAAATGACCGGCTTCTATTATGAAAACAAGAATTCAGGCAATTTCCTAATTTACAGCCCCCAACGTGAGGAGGAGCTAGACGCATTTACACTGGGGATGCTCTCAAACAATAACATACCCGGACTGCTGCCCATCAGGTTTGTCCAGATGAACAACGAGCGCCAGTTTATGTACAATGTTACAGCAAGGGTAAGCCTTAAGCAGTATATGTCTGGTAACGTAACAAAAAGCAGGTGTATTGATATTCTTCGGGGTATCACGGGTACCGCTCTCAGCATTAGTGAGTATATGCTGGACTATTCATCGCTGATATTTGATGTCGACTACATATTTGTAGATGTGAGTACAAACGAGCTATTGATGGTTTGTCTGCCAATCAATATGGAGAGGCATGACCTCGACATGGAAACGTATTTCAGGCAGCTGACCTCAAGCATGATCTTCTCCGAGGAGGAGAATATGGAGTACCCTGCTCGCATTCTAAACATACTGAACAGGAAAGGCTCCGCAACAGATAAAATTTCAAATGAAAAAAGAAGATGGTCAAGACAGAATACAGTGGTATCCAATCAAAGCTTCTCTCTTGAGTATTTTCTTAATCAGTTAGAGGCGATGAGGGATGAGGATATTACCAGCCCGGTAGGGCGGGTAGAGCGGGTAGAGCCGGTAGAGCGGGTAGATCGACCAAAGAGGTTTAGCTATATAATTGACAGTCCTGTCGCCAAGCCTGGTCTTTTTAGTGACAGCGAATTATTTGATTTTGGACTAGCTGGTTCAGATACAGGCATAGGCAGTGAGGCTGAATGTGAAGACGGGTCTGTGGGACAAGGCAGAGGTGTTGTCGGCCTGTTCCGGCGGATTAGAGAACGCTTATCACATAAAGAACAGAGCGAGACAGAAGATACAGAAGATTTCTTACAGAAGCTACAGCTAGCTCCGCAGCAGGTAGAAGAAGTGGGTTTTGGAGAGACAACCTTTCTAGGGGAGGAAGAGGAAACCATGGGAACTATGCTTCTGACTGATGAGGAGTTTCAGGGTCAAAGTAGCGCTGTGGCATACCTGCTCAGGCATAAAACCGACGAAACGGTAGATATATTGAGTGACACCTTTAAGATTGGGAAGGAGAGTAGATATGTTGACTACTGCATTGAGAATAACCCCACAGTAAGCAGAAGCCACGCCGATATAATCAAAAAAGATAACAATTTCTATATCATAGATAACAACTCAACAAACCATACATATCTTGATGGCGAAGTGATACCCAACTGCAAACAGATGATACTAAAGAACGGCAGTGAAATTGTACTTGGAAACGAAGCTTTCACCTTTTACTGTAGATGATGCTCCTGGCATACGGATGTACTTCGAGATGTCATATAGGTAAGAATGGTAGTGAAGGACTTACAGTAAAGGTAGCCTCATACGGGAACAAGAGTATTGCGTTTGGAGTTATTGCGAATGGATCAGGAGACCGTAAGATTGCAGATGTGGCGTGTGCTTCGTCCATAAAAATATATTCTGATTGGTTTTTCGAACAGCTAAAGGAGGATACCATCCGGTTTGCTGAGAGTAACATTGACCAGATTCGAACTGAGTGGGAGGCACTACAATTGATGCTTCGCTCCAAAGCTTATGATTATGCAGTTCGAGAGCAGACAGGAGTTGATGTACTGAGTGCAGTACTGCTTGTGGACACCTTCTCACATAATCTGTATGTTCTTGATTCTATTGGCATCGGCATTTACCGTATCAGAAAATCCGGAGCAGAGCTTATTCTCTCTCCGCATATTGAGAGAAGTGTAATAGATAATGGTTTTGAGACTAAGCATAATAGAGTTCCCATACATTGTCTGAGTCAGTTCGAAAAGGTCGCATCTACACAATGTGTGAGCACACCGAGATGGTATTCATGTAGCTTGAAGGGGGAAGACCAAGGCAAAACTTGTGGAGAATCGGTATACCTCTTATGTACCGGTAATATCATCGCAAACAGCTTGCCTGAGGAGTTATCACGGATTTTCCGTCCTGAAGAAATTTCAGACCAGTTGTCTGCTAAAATCCGCCTAGAGAGGCTTGTCCGTTATGGAGGTACAGGAAGTGACAGGTTTGATGTAGGTTCCGGAAGTGCAATTTTGATTAGATACAGCACATAGCTTTTAGGGTTCAGGTGATTATATGCTAAAAACTGGAGTTGTTCTAGAAAACAGATACCGAGTTCTGCGCCAGATTGGTAAAGGCGGAATGAGTAAGGTGTTTCTTGTCGAAGACATTTATACAGGTGTAAGAAAAGCAGTAAAGGAATCAAAGATTGGTAAGGGAGAATCGGGAAATTACCACGCTCAAAGCATAAGACACCCGGGGCTCTTGGAAGTTGAGTCGATAAAAATTTGTGGAGATAGTGCGCTTATCCTAATGGAATACGTCGCTGGACAGTCGCTTCAGGAGATCCTGATAAAAAGAGGTGCTCAACCCTATAGTATACTGTTGGACTGGATGCTGCAGCTGTGTGATATTCTGACATATCTTCATACCAGAACACCGCCAATCATCTATAGAGATATTAAGCCCTCAAACATTATTTTGCAGCAGGATGGTAGACTGAAGCTTATAGATTTTGGCGCAGCGCGAGAGTACAGAGCCGGCAATTCTGAGGACACTGTACTACTTGGGACAAAGGGGTACGCAGCTCCCGAGCAGTACGGAGGATGCGGTCAGACGGATGCCAGAACCGATATTTATGGTCTCGGAGCGACAATATATCACCTTGCCACAAATCGTGACCCATTAAAGCCATCCTTTATGAACCATCCAATAATACATTTTGTGCCCGATATCCCCAAGATCTTCTCAAATATCGTTCAGAAATGCACTCACTTTGAACCCCAAAAGAGGTATGAGAGTTGCAGTGAGATAAAGAGTGACTTGCTCTGTTTGAAGGGGAGAGCGCTCCTGCCGAAGAAGCGCACCGAGAGCAAATTCAATTCACAAGCGATATATGGCAACTATAACATCGAGACAGATATTACTGTGGTTTTTACAAGCACAGTGTTCTAGTAGCAAAGTAAAAAACCGCCCGCGTTTAATTGATCGCAGAGCGGCTAAA
>JAAYOS010000008.1 GCA_012520195.1 Clostridiales bacterium
TGATCAGTGAGCTTCATGAGCTTGCACACGAGTATTGGTATGTGCTCGACGACGCTACTGTTACTGTATACCGCGATGGAGGGCTGCCGGCCGATGCAAAGGAAATATCTGTCGAGCTGGTACACCGCGTACCTTACACAGGGTATTTTGGAGAATACCTCACTCTAACAAGCTTTGGCAAACTCACTGTTGAAAGGGGGCGAACTGATGAGTAATATTAAGTTAGGTGTCTCTCTATACAGCCTTTCTAGCGATTTTATTAAGGGTCGCTTGAATATTGAAGAGTGCCTGAAAACGGTGGCTGACTTAGGATTTAAGGGCATTGAAATCGTAGCTGCTCAGACGGTGCCAGAATATCCCCATCCTTCCGACGAGTGGCTGTATAGCTTCAGGGATCTACTAGACAAGTATGATCTTGTCCCGGTCTGTTATTCTGCTTACATCGACAATGGAATGCGAACTGAAAGGGACATGAACAGGGAAGAAATAATCCAGTCAACATATAACGACATGTTATATGCAAAAAAGGCAGGTTTTCCTATAGTCAGAACACAACACTCAGTATCACCCGAAATACTTGAGGCAATGCTTCCGGCCTGTGAGCAACTAGATATAAAACTCACAGTGGAGATGCACCACCCGCACTACCCAAGAGTTGATGTCTGGGAGCAGTATATTGAACTGATGACAAAACATACACATCTTGGAGTTGTGCCCGATTTTAGTATATTTCAGAAAAAACCTCACAGACTTCTTGTCGAGCGCCTTGTTCGTGCAGGCTTCCGTGAGGACAAGCTGAACAGTGTACTTGAATACCATGAATCTCAGGTTCCTGTTGCAGAGGTGATTAGAGAGTTGTCCCTCACCGAAGAAGAGGCGGGGTACACCGAGGAGTTGTATGAGAAATTCAATCCCACCCCTGTCGAGGACCTGAAAACCCTGATTCCCATCTCACCTTATATACACGGCAAATTCTACATCCTGGATGATGGGGAACACGACCCCTGCATCCCATACGATGAGATATTACCAATGATCAAGGAGCTGGGTTACAGCGGGTATATCGCCGCAGAGTATGAAGGGCACCATTTCGATATGTCTGTTGACACACCAACTCAGTTAAGAAATTACGCATCAATATTCCGAAAATATATAGATTAAGGAGATTAGTACAGTATGCCGAATCTTGAAAAGTACAGAAACGACCCGCGTTATAAGGTTGTTCCCACAAAGTTCGGAGATGAAACGATCGATGTGATTTATCGCAGACTCCGAACCCCCCTTACCCGCGAGGAGCAGGAGAAACTACCTCCACACGAGCGGGACATGTTCACTTTTGTATCCCCCTTTAATCAGCGTACCTACGAAGCAGCATACGATATTATCTGCCACCAGGATATGGAGGTAGTCCTTCGCGACGGAACTAAGATCTATACCGATATTTATGTTCCGAAGAATGCCGAAGGTCCGCTGCCGGTAATCGTTTCATGGAGCCCATTCGGAAAGCGTCCGGGAGATGGTTTTGATGAGTGGCAGCTGATGGGAGTTCCACCTGGAACAGTATCGAAACTATCAAAGTTTGAGTCCGCAGACCCCGAGTACTGGTGCCGTCACGGCTATGTTATAGCTAACGTCGACCCACGTGGAATTGGCCATTCTGAAGGAGACGCAGTCTTCATGGGCACCCAGGAGGGGCGCGACGGCTATGATTTCATTGAGTGGCTTGCTGAGCAGGACTTCTGTAACGGCCGCGTTGCAATGTTTGGAAACAGCGGTGTTGGAATGGCACAGCTCCGTATCGCCGCCGAGTGTCCACCACACCTGGTCTGCATTGCACCTTGGGAAGCAACCGGTGACTTATTCCGTGAGTCAATGCGTGAAGGCGGAATCAAGGGAGAGTATGCCGAAAGTGTTATCGGCACTGTCGCAGGCAAAGGCTACATTGAGGACACGCTGGCAATGGCCGATGAATATCCAGCCTGGAACGCATATTGGGAGGACAAGGTACCTAAATTCCATAAGATCCGTATCCCCACCTACTACACTTCAAACTGGAACCACTTCCACAA
>JAAYOS010000086.1 GCA_012520195.1 Clostridiales bacterium
CTAATTGCAGATGAGTTTCAGCTGTCAACTTCTTATGTCTCACGAATTTTTAAACAATCAACTGGTCATACAATATTGGAATATATTAGCTACTGCCGAATAGCAGAGGCAAAACAACTATTATGCGAGACAAACCTGAGCATCAGGGCGATTTCTGAGAAGGTCGGATACTCCTCAACACGCACGTTTACTAGAACCATGCAAAGACTCGAGGAAATCTCCCCTAGCGAATATCGTTCCTTTCACAAAATTAATTAACAAGAAAATAGTTTAGGATGGGCTAGATATTTAGCACCATCCTTATTTTCAGACTATAAGCTTATAGGTTAATTAGTGACTTTGCGCTGTGTCTTGAAGGTGATAATCCAAATTTATTCTTATATGCTCTAAAAAAAGTGGAATAGTCCTTAAAACCACATTCGTAACAAGCTTCATAAGCAGAACTACCTGCAAGTATCATTTCACGTGCCATTATCAACCTTTTTGCCACAATGTACTTCCAGATTGTAGTGCCAGTAAGTTTCCGAAAACTCCTATTTAGTTGAGATTTGCTTAAGAAAAACACTTCTCCGAGAGATTCAAGCGACAGGTCGGCCGTAATATTGTCATTAATATATGCTAAGAGTTCTGATGAAGTAAAGTCTTCTTCCAAAGTATGATTTCTCCTTAAGAATGCACTATTGATTTCATTAAGAAGAGGCAACAGATTTACTAGTATGCGGAGTTTTCTGTCATATGGCTCAAGGACAATATCGTTTTCTGTCATATTCATAATATGTGAGCTGATATTGTGCGAAAATTCCGATGGATTGTACACATTAAAGGCACCAAGAGAACGGTCTGTAAAGGATTTCAGCAGCTTCCCTTTGGGGTCAATTTCCTTGATAAGTTTTGGTTCGAAATTCAGAGCAATCCTTTCACATGCGGTATCGCTATTAATTTTTAAGCAATGTACTTCAGCAGGACGCATAAGCACAATAGATCCGGGTTGCAGTGGGTACTCAGTGCCTTCAATAAGAAATGTACAGTCCCCCTTTAGCATTAAGAATAACTCATAATTCTCATGTGCATGCATCTGCTGCAAGCTTTTATATGTTTTTTCATCCTGCAATGTTGGCGACTTGGTTAGTAGATGATGTATATAGAAGTCATCATCCTTGAACATAAAATAGACCTTAGACATTTTCTCACCACACAAATAACCTCAATTATCGATTCCGTATCTACTTTTTAACATATCATAGAATGCGCATTTTTACAATATGTTGCTCTGATATACAATTTGCTTGTTGTATAGATAATGATATCATAATAGTACAGAATTTAGTTCAGATACCAAGAGGTTCAGTATAATTAATTCTAAGTATGAGAGGATAGTGTTGAAGATGCGCATAGTATCAGAGATGAATTGGCCATGGCTTTTCAGCAAGACCTGCAGTGTGGTACCTGAAAAACTTCCTAAGGGCGAGGGTTGGGAACGGGTAGAATTACCGCATACATGGAATGCAGTTGATGGCCATGATGGGTCACAATTTGATAGGGGCGCCTACTGGTATGTAACAGAATTTTACACCCCACATCAACCATTACCAGGCGGAAGAGTATTTGTAGAAGTTGGAGCTGCCTCATTGCGGTGTGAGGTTTGGGTGAATGGAAAAATGATTGGCACCCACAGCGGAGGTTACAGCGCATTCCGCTTTGACATTACGGATGCCTGCATTGACACTGGAAAAAACACTATGGCGCTTCTTTGTGATAACACCTACAGTGAAAAGATCTACCCGCAGCGTGCTGACTTTACATTCTATGGGGGCTTGTATCGTGGTGTACGACTCATAAGTGTAGCTCAAAGCCACTTCACACTTGACATGCTGGGCGGTAGTGGCGTGTTTATTGATGCGACTCCGTGTGATGGTGGAGCCAAAGTTGAAGTGAGAGCTCACCTAGACGGCTTAGACGAGAAACAGACTGTAGGCTTGCAAATCATTGATGCTGATTCAAAGGTAGTGGCTGAGGCCTGGTCTTTTGCTAAAGAGGAGACCAAGTTTAAAATCTATCTAACTGACGCTCGTTTATGGCAGGGTGTTGAGGATCCTTATTTGTATACAGCAAAATTACAGCTCGTATCCTATAACGAGGTGCTCGATGAAGTATCTACACAATTCGGCATCCGTAGTTTTTCGGTTGACAAAGAGGTTGGATTTATTCTTAACGGTGAACCTTACGCCCTTCGCGGTGTATGCCGTCATCAAGATAGACTCTATAAGGGCAATGCGTTGTCCAGAGAAGAGCACTTTGAGGATGCACAAATAATCTCTGATATGGGAGCAAATTGCATCCGACTTGCACACTACCAGCAGAGCCACGATATTTACGAAGCCTGCGACCAGCTTGGATTGGTTGTTTGGGCGGAGATTCCGTATTTCACTACAAATTGGGATGATGATGCGCACGCAACGGCCGTCAATGAAATCAAGGAGATGTGTGTCCAAAACTACAATCATCCATCAATTTGCTTTTGGGGCCTTTCTAACGAAGTTTTAATGGGTGGGAACGATAATCCGAAGTTACTCAAATGCCACCAGGACTTGGCAGATGCTGTTCGTAGTATCGACACGACAAGGCTTACTGTTATCGCACATGAGTATGGAACCCCATGGGATCATAAACTACATGACATCTCTGATGTTGAAGGTTGGAATCACTACTTTGGCTGGTATCGCGGTCCAATGAGTGACCTCGAAGAATGGCTGGATGAGTATCACAGTAAATACCCAGAGCGATGTGTTTCGGTAAGCGAGTACGGTTGCGATGGGATACTTACATATCATTCCGAAAACCCGGCAAAGATGGATTACACTGAGGAGTATCAGGCACTTATTCATGAGCATGCATGTGAGGTGTTTGCCACTCGCCCCTGGATTTGGGGTACGTTTGTGTGGAACATGTTTGACTTTGGAAGCAGTTTCAGACGCGAGGGTGGAACTCGTGGACGAAACAACAAGGGCTTGGTCACTATGGATCGTAAGATTAAGAAAGACGCCTATTACGTGTACAAGGCTTGGTTTTCAAAAGATCCATTCGTCCACATCGCAGGCAAGCGGTTTTTTGCTAGACCCGGTAAGGAGATAGATGTAAGGGTCTATTCAAACTACTCTGAGGTCAGCCTGTATGTTGATGGACAGCTACATCAGACAGTTAAGGGTAGTCAAGTATTTGTGTTTACCAATGTACCGCTAAGCTCAAACGGTTCCTTCTTGACAGCCAAAGCAGGAGATTGCACTGATTCTGTAACTCTTTATAGTGTTCAGGAGAAACCTTCAGAATATACTTTCCCTGAGTTTAGGTATGCACAGGATGCTCGCAATTGGTTTAACAGCATTGAAGAAGTCTCAGCTGGACTCGAAGCTGAGGAAGGGTATTACTCTGTGCATGATAAGTTGTCAGAAGTAGCAAAATCATCCGAGGCCAAGAGGGTTGTTCTTGATTGTATGATCGTTGTCTTGGAACGTAGCTTCCCCGAAGAAAGGCTTTTTGCCAGCACTTCTGACATAACTCTTACTGATCTGTTGTCAAGTGGCATTTTTAAGTCGGTTTCTGATGAAAAACGAGCTCTTCTCCTAAAGCGGATGAATGCTGCACTCCATAAAGTAAAAAAGCCTGAATGATTTTCTCAAAACACTAGTTAAAAACCTTTAAAAGAAAGCTTGGAAAAACAAAAACTATGAGCAATCGGAAAACTAAAAAATTTGAGGAGGAAGTAACATGGTAGATTTAAAAGCGAAGCCGTTTTATCTAAATGATGAAGATATTCAGTGGGTCAATGATACCTTAGACTCTCTCTCATTAGACGAAAAAATCGGTCAACTCTTCATGGACATGATATATGTGGCAAAAAGTGAAGAGGACATAAAATCAGATATTGAAAAGTATGGAATGAGCGGATTTAGATATGGTAACCGATCAGCATCAGAAATATATGATCAGAATGCCATTATCCAGAAGTACAGTAAGATACCAGCCTTGATTGCTGCCAACATTGAGGCTGGTGGAAATGGCTGCGCTAGCGATGGCACCCTTTTGGGAAATGCTGTTTCTATTGGAGCTACAGGGGACGAGCAGTACGCCTACAACATGGGGTATTACGGGTGCAAAGAAGCCGCAGCCGTGGGATGTACTTGGTCTTTTGCCCCAGTAACAGACATTCTATATAATTGGCGCAACTGTGTGGTATCTGAGCGTAGCTTTGGGAATGATCCTGATACTGTCCTTAGAATGGCAAGAGCATATATGAGGGGTGCCAATGATGCGGGAATCGCTTGCTGCACGAAGCATTATCCCGGTGATGGACTGGATGAGAGAGACCAGCATATCGTTACTACCATTAATAGCCTATCGTGCGAAGAATGGGATGAGTCCTTCGGAAAGGTTTACAAAGGACTGATTGACGACGGAATACCCTCCCTGATGGTTGGGCATATTCAGTTGCCATCGTATTCTAGGAAACTGCGTCCGGGCATAAAGGATCAGGATATTATGCCGGCTACAGTTGCTGAAGAACTTCTTAAAGACCTACTACGCGATAGACTGCGGTTCAATGGCGTTGTAATAACCGATGCAACCCATATGGTTGGACTAACAGCAAAGATGAAACGAAGTGAGTTCATTCCGGGTGCAATTGAAGCGGGCTGCGACCTGATACTGTATTACCGCGACAAAGATGAAGACATACAGTTCATGCATGACGGTATAAAGAACGGACTTGTCTCAATGGAGAGAATAGATGAAGCCGTTACAAGAGTCCTAGCTTTTAAAGCTATGCTCAAGCTCCACATCAAGCAAAAAGAAGGAACGCTGCTACCCCCAAAAGAAGGCATAAGCTGTGTCGGCAGTCCTGAGCACTGGAAGAAAGCCAAAGAGATTTATGATAGATCGATCACGCTAGTAAAAAACACACGTGACCAGCTGCCGATAACGCCAGAGACACACCCAAGAATAATGCTATATGGTGTATATAACGAATTACCCTTCGGCGGTCAAAAAAAGAACGTAAGGGACATGATGAAGGACTCACTTGAGGCAGCTGGATTCAAAGTATCAACCTTTGATACAACTCCTGATCAGAACGGAAGAATCTTATTGTCTAGGTCCACAATTGGGGAGTTTGTTTCTTCATATGATGCTGTAATAGTTGTGGCATCTGTAAGCGGCTTTTCTCAGAGCAACGAAAGGCGTCTGCACTGGAAGGTTCCAATGGGTCCGGATATCCCATGGTACGTAACTGAACTGCCAACAGTCTTTATTTCCTTTGCAAACCCATTTCATCTCATTGATGTTCCGATGGTTCCAACCTTCATTAATGCTTACAACGAGAACGAGATGGTAGTTGATCTGGTTGTGGAGAAAATAATGGGCAGATCAGAATTCAAAGGCACAAGTCCTGTAGACGCTTTCTGCGATGCCTGGGATACTAGATTATAACGAAATAAACTAGCTGAGCGAGGTTGATTTAGTATCAACCTCGACTCTGATTAATTTGCAGAATGTAGGAGAAGTATTAATGCATACAATCAGAATACTTGAAAACATGGAAAAGAAGCACGATTACCTAATATGTATAGATTCAGACGGTTGCGTTTTTGACAACATGGGGCTTAAGCACAAAGAGTGTTTCTGTCCGGCTACTATAAACTGTTGGGATTTACAGGCAGTCTCTGGATACGCCAGAGAAGCAGCTGAATTTGTAAACCTATACTCACGCACACGGGGAACAAACCGCTACCCTGCTCTAGTAAGGACTCTGGAACTTTTGGGAGAACGTGAGGAGGTGAGGCGAAGAGGCTATAGAACTCCTAATCTTAATCCTCTCAAACAGTGGATCAATGACACAGAGACCTTGAGTATAACAAGTCTACGTGAGCACATCAAAATATACAACGATCCCATACTGCAGCGCACTTACCGTTGGTCAAAAGAAGTAGATGAGAACATTGAGAAAATAGTCAGAAATGTTCCTCCTCTGCCTTATGTTAGGGAGACCTTAAGAAAAATCAGTGAGTACGCTGATATTGTAATAGTATCTGCAACTCCACACGAAGCGATCGTTCGCGAGTGGACAGAACACGGTTTGATTAGTTTCGTAAATGAAGTTGCAGGACAGGAACTGGGAACAAAGCAAGCTTGTATAGCTGCAGCAAATACCGGCGGAAGATACGATAAAGATAAGGTCTTGATGATAGGGGATGCGCCAGGTGATTTAGATGCAGCTAGAGCAAACGGTGTTAAATTCTATCCAATTATTCCTTCAAAAGAGGAGTATAGCTGGGAACGCATGCTGAAAGATATATCTGAACGGTTCATAAAAGATGAATATACAGCTGAAATAGAAGCCCTCTATACAGAAGAATTTTTCAGTGTCCTTCCAATCAACCCTCCATGGTAAGTTTATCTAAAAAACATCTAAACATTAAGAATAATTCGCAAGTTTTGCCACTATTCTAAACATTCAAGCAACAAATGCAATTCTCATAGTTTTGGGCAAGTGTTACAATACAAATATATCAGATATGTAGAGGAGAGCTTGATTTGAAGGATTTTTTGGGTCAAAACTTTATTCTAAGAAGTAAAACAGCTGAAATACTGTATCACGATTATGCTTCAAAAATGCCAATATTTGATTTTCACAATCACCTTTCACCGGAAGAAATATATCGCAACGAGAATTATAAGACGATCACTGAGCTCTGGCTAAAAGGCGATCACTATAAATGGCGTGCAATGCGGGCAGCAGGTGTTGACGAACGATATATTACAGGAGATGCCAGCGACTATGATAAGTTTTTCAAGTGGGCACAAACTGTCGAACGCCTCCCCGGCTCACCACTATATCATTGGGCACACCTTGAACTAAAGATATATTTCGGCATAGATAAACCGCTGTCATTAAAAACTGCAGAGGAAATCTATGACCAATGTAATACTTTGCTAAGCAAGCCTGAATTTACTCCGGTTGGATTCCTTGAAAAATCGAATGTCAAAGCACTATGTACTACAGATGACCCGTTCGATAGTCTTGAGTGGCATCAAAAATTGTCGGAAATTGATCTTCCGTTCAGAGTGCTTCCGACTATAAGACCCGATAAGATTTTACATATCGGCAACAAGCATTGGGCCGGTTGGGTAGAAAAACTTGCAGAATCATGCAAATGCAACATAGATTCATACGAGTCGCTAAAGGGAGCTCTAACTGAGTCAGCCAGAAGATTCAAGGCAGTGGGTTGTGTTGTATCCGATATTGGGTTTGAGAAATTCATGTACACGAGAAGTGACTCAGCTGATGATAACGCAGCAAGCTCCATCTTTAGCAGGGCACTCGAAGGGCAGCCTTTATCCGAAACAGAAGTTGAGATATTTGAAAGTGACCTTCTTCTTTTCTTGGGCGAGTTGTATTGCGATATGGGCTTTTGTATGCAACTGCATATTGGAGCAGCCAGAAATGTAAACACCAATCTCTTCAACAAGCTGGGAGCAGATGTAGGTGGTGACAACATTGGATTGCCAACTGATACAGTCAAACTTGGTTGGTATCTGGACGATCTGGAGCTCAGAGGAAAGCTACCAAAAACCATTCTCTATTGTCTAAACCCCTCAGATCTTCCGGCAATGACAAGTCTTGCAGTTAGCTTCTGCAACGGAGATTGCCCAGGCAAGGTCCAGACAGGCAGTGCATGGTGGTTTAACGATACCGAGTTCGGTATGAGGTCTCAGCTACGTGAATCTGCAATAGCGGGTCTTCTTTCTCCATTCGTCGGGATGGTAACAGACTCAAGAAGCCTCTCATCATTCGCTAGACACGAATACTTCAGAAGAATATTGTGCGATATGCTTGGTGAAATGGTGGAGAATGGAGAGTATCCCTATGACATTGAGACGCTTGGCAGCTTGGTTCAGGATGTCTGCTATAACAATGCGGTTAGCTATTTTGTCGGCAACTAACTAATAATGCAAAAAAGAAAGGTAGAGTAACACTATGACACTTCCATTCATGGTCGATCTAAAAGGAAAAACTGCCGTGGTCACAGGCGCAGGAGGAGTATTGTGCAGTATGTTCTCAAAGGCACTTGCTGCCTGCGGGGCAAACGTAGCTTTGATAGATCTAAACGAGGAAACTGCCCAGAAATACGCTGATGAGATCAATCTTTCAGGTGGACATGCAAAAGCGTATAAAGGCGATGTACTTAATAGGACAATCATGGATAATGTAGCAGAAACAGTCATTGCCGATTTCGGAGGGTGTGATATATTGGTGAATGGAGCCGGTGGAAATAATCCCCGCGCAACTACCGATAAAGAGTACTATGAACCCGGCGACATCGATGCTGACATAAAGAGTTTCTTTAATCTGGACACTAATGGTGTGGAGTTCGTCTTCAATCTCAACTTCATGGGAACCCTTATACCAACCCAGAGTTTTGCACGGCACATGGTCAATACCGGCGGCAACATAATAAACGTATCCTCTATGAACGCTTTTACACCCCTTACAAAGATTCCTGCCTATTCCGGTGCTAAAGCAGCAATTTCCAACTTCACTCAGTGGCTTGCAGTACACTTTTCAAAGGTCGGCATCCGTGTAAATGCTATCGCACCCGGTTTCTTTACTACAGACCAGAACAGAGCCCTTCTTTTCAATGAAGACGGAACACCTACTGCCAGAACTGGTAAGATCCTTGCCGCAACTCCAATGAATCGCTTCGGCGAGAGTGAGGAGCTCATCGGAACACTGCTGTATCTGATAAGTAATGAGGCATCGGGCTTTGTTACCGGTGTTGTGATTCCTGTAGATGGCGGGTTTTCTGCGTATTCAGGAGTTTAGGGAAATCTAGAGAAGGAATTGATTTAATGAGTCGTTTTGTTTTATCGGGTTTTAGCGATGAAATCGCACCCGGAATCGATGAGCAGATTGCAGGTGTTAGGGAGTTAGGACTATCACATCTGGTTCTAAGGTTTGTCGACGGTGAGAATATTGTCGATTTGAGCTTAGAAAAGGCCAAGGAGATTAAGAAAAAGCTAGACGATAACAACATTCGTGTATCCTCTCTCGGCTCACCTATAGGAAAAGTTGACGTTGATTCTCCGCTTGCGGATGAAATGAAGAGACTTCTGCATATTATTGAGCTGGCAGAAATCTTTGAAACTGAGTTTGTCCGCATCTTCAGCTTTTACTTACCCCCAGAGTCAAATCCGCAAGATTATGCCGATAAAGTAATTGAGCGTCTTGGAGCAATGGCCGTTGTCGCCCAGAAACATGGTATTACATTGATCCATGAAAATGAGAAGGACATTTTTGGTGACACTGAAGAGCGGTGTAACCAAATTCTGACGGCGCTTTCTCTATATGGTCTCAAAGCAGCATTCGATCCCGCTAATTTTGTTCAGTGCGATGTCGATCCTTTGGCAGCCTATCACCTACTAAAAGAAAACATCGCATACATGCATATAAAAGATGCTTTGGCCTCTGATCATTCCATTGTCCCGGCAGGTAAAGGTGATGGTCGAATCAGTGAAATTCTCTCTGACCTCGCAAGTAACGGTAAGGACTCTGAGCTATTTCTCTCATTAGAACCCCATCTCGGTACTTTTATGGGCTTGAATACATTAGAGAAGGATACTGTGGTCTCTGATGAACAGGAAAGCAGTTTGGAACTGTATAAAAGTGCACTTGATTCCTTGTTAGGTGTACTACAGCAATTATAGAAGTAAGAGTAGATTCACTATATTGAGTGAGAGGTGGGATAATAGCAATGAGTAAGCTGAAATCGGCTATTATTGGATTTGGATCTATAGCGCAAACTCATGTAGAGGCATTGAAGGAAGGTAATGTATCAAAAGTCGTCGCAGTTTGCGACATCAACCCTGATAAGCTAGAATCTGTAAAAGAAGCTTGCCCCGGCGCGAAAGCCTATACTGACTATGCAAAGCTTTTGGATGACCGTCTGGCGGACGTTATTCACATATGTACTCCTCACTATCTTCACATGCCCATTACTGTAAAGGCCTTGCAGACAGGACACGACGTATACTTAGAAAAACCAGCCGGGATGAACACAGCAGAAATTGAAAGAATTATCGATGAATCAGAAAAATATGGGCGCAAGGTCTGTGTTTCATTTCAAAACCGTGTAATACCATCCAACTGGGCTGCAAAATGCATTCTAGAATCCGGTGAGCTCGGAGCCATTAAGGGTCTGAAAGGTATCGTTACATGGCATCGTGAAGGTGAATACTACACAGAAAGCGGTTGGCGTGGTAGTTGGAGTAAAGAAGGCGGCGGTGTACTTATGAATCAATCGATCCATACGCTTGACCTTATGTGCTTTCTTGGAGGTCCAATAAATAATGTCAACGGGACAGCGTCACTAAGAAAAAATAGAGGCACAATTGAAGTAGAAGATACAGCCGAAGCAACACTATACTATGAAAACGGAGCTGTAGGAATTTTCTATGCTACAAACTGCTATATATCAGACTCTCCAATAGAACTCGAAGTTGTATGTGAGAACGGGTCACTACTCATAAGAGACGATATGCTTTACAAGAATGTAAACAGCGAAATTGAAAAAATAACAGAAAACAGCAAGGCAATCGTCGGGAAAAGCTGCTGGGGAGTTGGACACCAAATCATGATATGGAACTTCTATTCTGTTTTGCAGGGAGGAACTGAATACTACTGCGATATCCGTGATGCACTTCCAAGCATGAAAGCGATTGAAGGCATATACGCGTCATACTCCGACACTTTAGTCAATAGACCCTTCTAGGCCATTAATGGTATAAGCAATATTTGCAATATAACCTTCAATGCTATAGCAATATTTGCAATTGTATTGAAGCTAAATGCAGATATACTTATTATTGAGGCATAAACGTCTTATACAATGTGCCATATCAACAAAATTTACTTAGATGTAAAGGAGAAAAAGATGAGAAAAATATCTCAAGTAGCATGTCTAATTCTTGCATTATTCATGATCATCGGACTTTCGTCGTGTCAAAGGGACGCTGAAACCCCTTCGCCATCAGCTGCATCTCCAACTCAACCGAGCTCCGATAAACCAGCTCCATCATCGGCCGAACCTACGGATGATGAAGAATTCATGAATACTATGCCCATCTCCGATGAGCTAGTAACAGTCTCTGCTTGGCGCTCCTGGTCCTCTACATTCCACACAGACCCAAATGAAATACCTGCTAACCAAGAAATTGAGAAAAGAACAAATGTTCACATCAACTTCATATGCGCACCGACACAGAGTGCTCAGGAATCCTTCGGGATAATGCTAGCTGGCAATGATTACACCGACATCATCTATGCACATGCTTATGGCTCTGAACCGCAATACATCGGTGGCGTCGATAAGGCAATAGAAGATGCT
Source organism: Clostridiales bacterium (assembly GCA_012520195.1). Lineage (GTDB taxonomy): Bacteria > Bacillota > Clostridia > Oscillospirales > JAAYOS01 > JAAYOS01. The sequence continues at coordinate 11,436 of JAAYOS010000086.1, forward strand.
GTTTATGTCGACATCACTGACTACCTGCACCTCGCTCCAAATTATAGGGCTCGTCTTGATGCGAGTGTCAAAGCACAAAAGCAATCAAAAACTGATAGTGGTGCCTATTACTTCCCCGCTATACAATCAGGAGAACAACCCGCTTGGTACGGATCTATGGTTCGGACTGATTGGCTAGAAGATGCAGGTCTAGATGAGCCTGTTACGATCTCTGACTGGTATAACATGCTTACCGCATTTAAAAACAATGGCCATAATAACCCACTCTTCATTGCATCTAGTGGATATGATTTGATGGGGTTTGGAATCATTGGTGCATTCAATGCCCCACCCACCTTCTTTAACAAAGATGGTGTAGTACATTTTGGAGCAATCGAGGATGGGTATAAAGAGTATCTTGACACTCTTGCCAAATGGTATTCAGAAGGCCTAATCAATCAAGATTTTAGTACCTACACTTCGTGGAGTGACCAAAGCAATCTTTTCACTCAGGATAAAGTTGGCGCTGCAGATGGCGCAGTATACTCATCGGCAATGAACTATCCTTTCTTGCATGGAGGAGAGGGAGTAAAATGGGAAGCAGTCCCTTTGCCTGTCCTAAATAAGGGGGATATGGGGCATTTCCGAAGGGTCAATGAGATAGTAGGTACTGCTGCTGTATTTCCTACAACTGCATCTATTGAAAATGGAAACTTTGAGATAGTCATGCGTTTGATAGATTATTCGTTTAGCGAAGAAGGGGCTGCAATCCTAAACTACGGTGTTGAAGGACTTACGTGGGAATGGGGAGATGACAATCTACCACATTTTACAGATTTCTATTTGAACAATGATGAGTATCAAGTAGCAGACATGAGAACTATTTATACCGACTCTAATGGTCGTGGCGGCTACTATATGTGGATTCGTGAAAATGAATCGTATCCAAAAGAAGTCATCGATGGTCAGTTCAAATGGATGGACAGTTCTTTAGGAGACTGGGTCATGCCACCGGTTACGCTCACCTCTGATGAAGCTGAAGAGTACTCACGTTATTACAGTGATATTAAGACTTTCGTTGATGAGTATACTTTAGGAGTTATCATGGGGAATAGAACCACCGACGATTGGGATAATTTCGTAGCTGAGCTAAAAAATCTAAATGTAGAGCGCTGCATTGAGCTATACCAGAATGCTCTCAATCGGTATAATGCAAGATAATCTTTAGAAAATTAACTTGAGCTTGAGAGTAGCTTGAAACAGAGCCGAGGTGATTAGTAATAATCACCTCGGCCTCTTTATTATAGAACCTTTATTATGCAATCAATAACGTGTGGTGTTAGCTTCATGCAATTAAAATCAGATTACTCAAACCAATCAGCATATCCAAGACTGATGAGATGGTCACGACTGATCTTAATGCTCTCAAAAGGGTCCCGTTCATACGTGCTATCCTGTTCAATAAGGAAATACTCACAGCCGCCGGCTAATCCTGCTTCAATACATCCCCTTATATCAAGGTTGCCTTCACCAAGTTCTGCAAACTGAATTGAAGTATACTGAGGATTGATTCGCGGCGCCGCAGGTGTGGTCGTAGTATCGGGAGACGTTTTACTATCTTCTGCCCTTCTGTTACGAAAACGAGAATAATCCACTTTAATGGGGACAATCCGATAATCCTTTAGATGGAGTAGACGGATGCGTCCAGAATATCTCTTAATTATCTCTACAGGATTTTCACCGCCTGCCTGAATCCAATGAGTGTCAAGTTCAAATCCGATGCTAGTATTGTTCTTCAATATATCTAGTATGTACTCTCCATCGAACTTTGCAAACTCAGTAGCATGGTTATGGTAGTAGTAATCTATACCGTCTTCTTTTAGTTTTGAGACAAATTTTTCAATTTCCTCACAGTACTGTAGAACACCTTCCCTGCTATTCAATTGGTTCATAGGTCCTGAACCTATACGAAGTATACGGCAGTCTAGCGTTTCACAATCTGAGATAATTTTTTCGTAATTACTTTCGAGACTTTCCGCGCCGGGAAATAGAGACGTCATAGAAGCATTCATAGCACATATGGTAATGTCGAAATCGTCCTTCGCACGCTTGAACTCAGTGACGTTTTCCTCGGTCATCGGAATCTGGCTAAGCTCAATACAGTGGTATCCCATCTCGGCACATACACGCATGGTTTCATAAGCACCGATCTCCTCAACTTTCTTCTTTATGGTACTCATCTGAATGCCAATCATCCCTTTATTGGACATACATTCTTTCACCCTTTCTTTTTGATTTATCGTGTTGGGAATACACCCTCAGCTTTGATAAGTTTATTCAATTCTGCAAGATAGAGTTCCTCATCAACCGGATATTCTAGCTCTTTACCAAGCCAGCTTGACAGCTGAGCAGCATTAGCGAGGCATACACCATTGATGCCTTCTGCACCAGGTGCAAGAAGAGGTGTACCGTCAAGGATATTTGCAGCAAAGTTCTCCAACACACCACCGTGTTGTGGACCCTCACCGGGAACCCCCTCTATTACCTCTGTATAGTTTGATTTTCCTTCCGCGTTATTGCCGCGAGTTAGCATCATTGCTTCTCGCATGGTCATATTCTTGTTCACATAGCTTTCATCATAGGCAAAATGGGTAACAGTTGCCTTGTTATCTTCTATAACAATTTTCCCTTTGCTTAGGTCAATTTCAAAGCGATTAGTGCCCATCATATCGTGTGTACATGTAACAAATACTCCAGTTGAGCCGTTTTCATATTCTGTTAGAATGGTAACATCATTCTCAACTGAAATATCGCGGTGAGCACCATTTATGCACTTCGCAAATACCTTTGTTGGTGTCCCGCATATCCACTGCCAAAGGTCAAGCTGATGGGGAGCCTGATTGACGAGTACGCCACCTCCTTCGCCACCCCAAGTTGCTCGCCAGTCACTGCTCTTATAGTAGCTATCGGTTCTCCACCAGTTGTTAACAATCCAGTTTGAGCGACGAATCTCTCCAAGTTCACCAGATTGGATAAGCTCACGAACCTTAATATAGAGAGGATTTGTGCGCTGGTTGAACATAATGCCAAAGGTGAGCTCAGGGTGTCTTGCTGCACATTCATTCATCTCTCTAACATGCTTTGCAGCAACACTTGCGGGCTTTTCAACGAGCACATGGACACCATGTTCTAGACAGTAAATTGCAATTTCTGTGTGAAGATAATGGGGTACGGTGGTAACCACAGCATCAACAAGTCGGGAGTCTACTAGCTCCTTCCAATCACTAAAGAATGGGAGTTCAGGGTACTCCTCTTTATATTGCTTTTCTATCTCGGGATTTATATCACATATTGCACCAATGACCATATTGTCCGGCACGTACCTAGGAGGTCGACCAGAAAATGTTGTTGAATTACCGGTTAGCAACCGAGTATATAGACCTCCCTGCTGTCCAATTCCAATAATTCCGAGGCGTACTTTTTTCATAATAGATACTCTCCCCTTAGCTTATATTTGGATTCTTACACTATTATCTTATAGTATTATCAGGCAATATCAATCTTTTAGCCGATAATTAGCAATCATTGCAATGTTTACTGTTACATCAGCAAGATTTCCAAACAAAATTCTGCATAAAAACAATATGCTCATTTATTCAATGAATGTGCTCATTAATCCAATTCCATTGCGCGTGTAAAGATGATATTGTTTATAATAGTAAATCCTTTTTCATTAAGTGATACTTGTTCTACATGTAAAAACTAGTATATACTACAATCATCCTAATATTATGCGTCACCAGTTGTTCATGAGTTCTTCTGGTCAAAGAGGAGGTGTATCTCAATAGCACAACAATGGAATGCAAGACAGCATATGTTGTCTGATAATTTTGAGATATTTCACTATAAGGATTCCTATCTTAAAGATGTAGATTTGCATCACCACGACTTCTATGAAGTATATTTTTTCATTTCGGGTGACGTAAGCTACACAATTGAAAGTAAAACCTACGCTCTTAAGCCAGGGGATATACTTTTAATATCACCCAAAGAGCTTCATCAGCCTGTTATAAGCCAGAATAAAACATATGAGAGAATCGTCCTTTGGATAAACTGCAGTTATCTAGAAAGAATATCAACTCAAAAGAGCGATCTTACACGCTGTTTCAACGCCGAAGTTGACAAACAGACAAACCTGCTAAGACTTAATGAGCACGACCAAAAGTCTATAAAATCGTCGATGTTGAGTCTACTCTCGACATCAAAAAATGAAGCTGAATATAATGATATATTATCACGTGCTATGTTGTTAAAACTCATGGCCGAGCTAAATTTCCTCTTTCTAGATAAGACTGTCGCGTATGAGACTGAAAGCAACCTTAGTGATGTAATGAAGGATATCGTAAAATATATTAATGACAAGCACACAGAAAGAATTTCTCTCGATTTGTTATCTCAGAAATTCTTTATTAGCAAGTATCACATGTCTAGGGAATTCATGCGTCATTTTGGAATTACAATACATCGTTATGTTGTAAAAAAACGTCTAATAACTGCAAAACAGTATTTAGCTGAGGGGTTAGCACCATCCAACGTATATGCTAAGTGCGGCTTCTCAGATTACTCGAACTTCTATCGCTCTTTTCGCTCGGAATATGGTATCTCACCAAAAGAATATGCGGATTACTCAAAAGAACTAGAGAAGAGATTCTTCTAAACAATCTCTTCTCTTTATATTGGAAGCAGTATCACTACTATTAGAGGCAGTATCACTATCTGACTACTCTAGCGTTCCCTTCGTAGATACTCCATACTTGACTCTCGTCTAGCGGACTTGCGTAATCTGTTGTCACGGTTGCAGCCAGTGCGCCTGTAGCCCATGCAAATTTGACCCATTTCTCCGGAGCCCACTCTCTGAGGATTGAATACAGCATTCCGCCCACAAAGCCGTCGCCTCCGCCAATGCGGTCGAGAACTTCGATTTCACGGGGTTCAACAGTATACCATTCGTCGCCGCTCCACAGGATTGCACCCCAAAGGTGCCTGTTTGCACTTATGACCTCACGAAGAGTCGTGGCAAAGACCTTAGCGTTCGGGTAACTCTTCCTCGCATTTTCAATGAGGGTTTTGAAACCGTCTATGTTTTCACCTATAGATTCCCCACCCGCTTCAGGGCCACTGATGCCAAGTGCAAGCTGGTAGTCCTCTTCATTACCTATCAGAATGTCAGCAACTGAAGCAATTTCATCAAATGCGGCCGAGAGCTCTTCCTCTCTGCCCTTCCAGAAGGTAGCGCGGTAGTTTAGGTCAAAGGATATTCTAGTTCCGTACTTCTTTGCTGTACGGGCAAGCTCAAGACAGAAGTTGCTCGTTTCAGGGGAAAGTGCTGCGATAAGTCCTGAAATGTGAAGGATCTTGCTGCCCTCTTCCTTGAATATCCGCTCGAGATCAAACCCGGACACATCGAGCATCCTGCCGACTTCGCCTGCACGGTCGTTATGAACCCTAGGTCCACGAGGTCCAAAGCCGCTGTCGGCTATGTTGAACTGGTGTCTGGCACCCCAAGGTCCGTCCTGAGTGATTTCCATTCCTTCATACTCAATATTGCGTGCTCTGAGCTCACTCTTAATGAACTCTGCTATAGGGCTTCCCTTAACAAACGCAGTAAGCGCCTTTACAGGCAGACCAAGAGAAGCAGAGATGTTTAATACATTCGTTTCAGCGCTAGTCGTATGCATCTCGAAAAGTTTGCTGGTATGTACCGGCTGCCGATTTATAGGGGTGATGCGGACTCCCATACTGGTCGGCACAATCAAAGAGTATTTGCTATCTTTTCTGAGTTCCATATAAATCTCCATTCTGCCGAAGCTCCTCAGTATAGTTATTGACATATCACTGAGGCCGGCGATCTTTCATAGTTTATTATGCCTACCTAGATAGTATCATTTCTCTTTAGGCCAAAGCAACGATTTCGCATCCATTTAGCAACATTTGCAATCATCGGGGCAATTCAAGCAACTTAAGTAATTAATATTGCTTATTATTATAGTATTATGTATATAAGCTAGAAAGTAAATAGTAAGTATGTAATCGAGCATTTTCAGTTCTGTTATGGAAGGGTGTTTATGATGAAGAAAGCAGATATAGGTCTAATCGGACTCGCGGTTATGGGTGAAAACCTGGCTATGAATATGGAGAGCAAAGGGTTCACCGTCGCTGTCTATAACATCGAAACAGATGTGGTGCGTAAGTTTACAGAGGGTAGGGCATCAGGCAAGAACATTATTGGAACCTATTCCTTCTCTGAGCTTGTTGAAAAGCTGGAAAAGCCTAGAAAGGTTATGATGATGATCAGGGCCGGAGACCCGGTTGACGAGACGATAGGCAAATTGATTCCACTCCTCGACAAGGGTGACATCATCATCGATGGCGGAAACTCCAATTTCGAGGACACAGCTCGCAGGACGAAATTTGTTGAGAGCAACGGGCTCTACTATATTGGAACCGGCGTTTCCGGCGGCGAAGAGGGCGCGTTGAAGGGCCCCAGCATCATGCCCGGAGGCTCAAAAGCCGCTTGGCCATTTGTAAAGCCTATATTCCAGGCAATCGCTGCAAAGGTGGATGACGGTTCGCCATGCTGTGAGTGGGTTGGAAGCGGTGGTGCTGGTCATTTCGTAAAAATGGTCCATAACGGTATTGAGTATGGCGACATGCAGCTCATCTGTGAAGCGTATCAGCTTATGCGTGACTATCTCGGGATGAGTGCTGATGAGATGCACGAGATATTTGCAGAGTGGAACAAAACTGAGCTCGATAGCTACCTAATTGAGATAACAGCAAACATCCTTGCTTACAAAGATGAAGATGGTAACCCACTTGTCGATAAGATACTGGATAAGGCAGGTCAAAAGGGTACCGGGAAGTGGACTGTGATCGCATCACTAGACCAGGGTGTTCCACTTACACTAATATCTGAAGCGGTCTTCGCAAGATGCCTGAGCTCATTGAAAGATGAGAGAGTTAAGGCCGCAACAGTGCTAAAGGGGCCGGATAGTAAATCAATAGAGGATCGTGCTGAATTTATTGAGAGTATTCGACAGGCTCTTTACGCCTCAAAAATCATATCATACGCACAGGGGTACGCCCTGCTCCGCACTGCATCAGAGGAATACGGCTGGGAGCTAAATTACGGTGATATAGCACTTATGTGGCGAGGTGGCTGCATTATCAGAAGTGCATTCCTCGGTCAAATAAAAAAGGCCTTCGATGAAGACGCTAACCTTGAAAACTTGATGCTTGCACCCTATTTCAATCGGGCCTTACAAAATGTTCAAGGCAGCTGGAGAAAAGTATGCGCTACTGCACAACTAAACGGCATCCCCGTACCGGCATTATCTTCTGCTCTAAGCTACTACGATGGATATCGCTGCGCAAACCTACCTGCGAACCTGCTGCAAGCACAGCGTGATTACTTCGGAGCTCACACGTACGAGCGGGTCGACAAACCAAGGGGCGAGTTTTACCATACGAACTGGACTGGCGAAGGCGGTTCAACAGCCTCTTCTTCATATGTTGTATAGCTGCCAACTAACAGCTGCCCGCATATAACCTGCAAGTAGCCATTCCTGCAACCTACAAATTGACTTAAGGCATGAGATAGTAACATATAGCATAACCTAAAAGGATGTGGATAAATGAAGAACCTATCGCTGGTTTCGAACTCACCTGCCGGCTTTAGCGATGATGAGATATTTGCCGTAATCGAGAAGTCTCTGTCCGACCGTCGTGATAGCCTAAAAAAGATATTGATACTCCCCCCTGATATTACAAGATTCCACTCAGGAGCCGGAATAATCACACAGTATATTTATCAGCTTCTTCACGATACATGCGAGATAGATATCCTCCCTGCACTGGGTACCCACACGCCTATGACGGAAGATGAGTGTTCACTGATGTATGGAGATATCCCATACGAGCGCTTTATTGCCCACAACTGGCGAACTGACATTGTCAAGCTCGGAGAGGTGCCGGCTGAATTTGTGTCAGAAGTATCTGAGGGGTTAGTTAATGAGGCATTCGACGTCGAAGTCAACAAGCTTATTATGGACCCGTCGTATGATCTGATCCTATCAATCGGACAAGTCGTTCCTCACGAGGTTGTCGGTATGGCAAACTACTCGAAAAACGTCTTTGTCGGTTGCGGTGGGAGTAATATGATAAATAGCTCCCATATGCTCGGAGCATTCTACGGATTGGAACGGCTGATGGGCAAAGACCACTCACCTGTTCGTAAAGTGTTTGACTATGCTGAGAGTAATTTCATTAAAGATCTTCCATTGACATATATCCTTACGGTTATGGCACCTTACGAAGATAAGCAAGGGATGTATGGCATATTTATCGGGCGCGAGCGCAAGTACTTTGAGCAGGCTGTTGAACTGAGCAGACAGAAAAATATTATCTTTACTGACGAGCCTTACAAAAAGGTCGTTGTATACTTGGATGAACAGGAGTTTAGAAGCACATGGCTTGGCAACAAAGCAGTATATAGAACTAGAATGGCAATCGCCGATGACGGTGACCTGATTGTCCTTGCTCCTGGTGTTAACAAGTTCGGAGAGGACGAGGAGATAGATGCCCTTATACGGAAGTATGGTTATGTCGGTCGCCTCAACATTCTAAAACTAGTCGAGGAGCACGACGATCTAAAGAATAATCTGTCAGCCGCAGCGCATCTGATCCACGGTTCATCCGACTCCCGGTTCAGAATCACATACTGTACCAAACACCTTACAAAAGAAGAAGTTGAATCTGTGGGATTCAATTACATTCCTTATGACGATGCAGTCAAGTTGTATAATCTAGAAACTTTGACCGATGGCATGAACACATTGGAATCTGGTGAAGAAATATTCTACATCAGCAACCCGGCCCTAGGTCTCTGGCAGCGCAAATAGCGAAAATAGGGCTAATAGCAAGAGAATAAATTGGACTAATAGCAAGAATAGTGAGAATAAAGAAAACAGGGAAACACAATCTATGCTTGTGTTTCCCTGTTTGTGTTTGGTTTGTGTTTGGTCTCTGAAGACAGAGGCATCTTCAGATCTTGGTTATTGTACTCGAATCAGTAACCCAAGAAATATGTTGTTAATGTGTCGATATCGGCATATTTTAGTTTGCTCAGTAACATACCGCGAAAACGTGCTTGATCCTCTTCCGAAAGCCCTTCCCACAAATTCCTGACAGCACTGATTTCGGAAGCGTACTCTTTCTTAATATATTCGGGAGTGATCTCAGTACCGGCGGCTGCATCCTTAAGGACCTCAACAAATGTATCGTTTATATTATCAACGATTTGCTGCGAGGCAGCAGGATATTTATCTCCCAGAACCAGAGATCCAAGAACATTTTGGACGTTTCGAATTGATTCTACAACCTCGTCCTCTTCTGTATCACCTGGTAGTGTCGGTGTAGATGGAGTAGATGGTGTTCCAGGCGTCTCACTACCCTCGTCGTCGATTGCTTCTTCCTCGTAGAAGTTGAGCATAAGCATGCAAAAATCATTGCGAGTCATTGGCTTGGTAGCGTAAAAACGGCCCTCTTCATCTGGTTCAATAAATCCAAGCGAGAGAAAGAGTGCAACATCATCCTTCGCCCAGTTTGAGATTGGGTCGGTAATTTGCTCTGTATATTGCAGATAATCCACTAGCTCAGAGCTTTCCAGCTCGAGGATACGGACCATTATTACACATGCTTCCTCACGTGTTATCTCTTTTTTTTCTCTAAACGTACCATCAGGATAACCCTGAATGTAGCCCGCTCTCTGAGCAACCAATGCATGTGTGCTAAACCAATCCTCAGGTGTAACATCAGTAAATCCGATTTCTGATTCACCAGCAGGCAGTGTCTCTTCCGAATAGCCGAAGATAAGGTTGATTATCTTAGCAGCCTGTGCTCTTGTCAGCGAACCCTCCGGCCGGAAGGTTCCATCGCCAAAGCCGTTGATAATTCCTGCGTCTACCAGTCTATATATTTCCGACTC
>JAAYOS010000180.1 GCA_012520195.1 Clostridiales bacterium
TATAATAATACGCCAATTCCATAGCTTCTTAAGTTCGTATAAAAATATTCTCACAATAAATCTCTCCTTTTGTAAACCTTTGTTACAATTAATAGGATAATGGACAACACAATTAGGGAAAGAAAAATCCCCACACTTTCAAAATTAGCCCATATGATGTCTACCCCTCCATCGGTGAACCATTCCCCACTATTTTTCAATAACCAAACAGGAGTAAGTCCTAAAATTGCTCGAGAAACTGACCCAATTGGAAAAAGAAATTTGGCTATAAATGTGATTCCCACTGGTAAGACAGCAGCTAAAAATCCTCTGTATCCACTACGGACAAATACTCCCGCTGCACATCCCAACAGGCAAAAACAAACCACCATGCCAAAAGATACAGCTACCACTGCCCACAGATACTCTTTAACAGTAAAACTTTGCCATGTCATAAAGGGCTTGCCAAATTCATTTACAGCGTAGTTAAACATACTTGAAACATTGTCATTCCACACATCTGAAAAATTAAATTTTAAAAAAAATATCCACAAACTCACTCCAAGAATGATGGCAGTCATTGCTATTGCTGCCGTCAAAGCTGCACACAGCTTTGTTCTTAATACTCGCCGTCCCACCTTTGTCGCACTGATAATATGTTCGGTACCCCTCAATTTTTCGTAAGTTACTGATATAAGCCCGGCAAACAATGCCAGTAAACAACCTTCCCCAATAATTGCTATAAACATAATATTAAACAACATACCATGCAGATAATAAGTCCTCCCTCCAAAATAATTTGACAGGGCATCACCGTTAACGGCTTTTTTATCAATTACAGGCTGCAATTTTTCATACTTATTGCGTATATTATCAGCGTTTTTGCCTGTAATACCGTACTTCATTATGTATGTCTCTGCTATTTGGCTTGTATTAAATCCCTCAAATATATTGATAATTTCCCCCTCATATTTCAGGGTATAATCGTTGCTGGTTACAACAATTACAGCATTTAAAACAATGGACAGTGCAGCAAAAACAATTATTACAGGCAGAAGCATAATTTTTTTAAGTTCTAGCTTAAATAGCATATGTGCCACCTCACATTATCACGTCTCTGGTATCATATTACCTCATCCCGGTAAATATATAGGAAAACATCCTCAAGATTGGGGCTTACACTACATGCCCCATCACTGCAGTTGCTTTCGCTAGCAAAACGCGTGATGGTTTTGCCCATCTCTTGGTGTTCTGTGAGCACTAGGTGAGGGATTTTGACATTGGAAATATTATCCGTTTCATAAACTTTTCCCATAAGTATCTGACATATGGAAGCAGGTGTATCGTTTGCAAACAGCCTGCGATTCTTAATCAAAACAACCCTTTTTGCAATAGATTCTATATCTGACACAATATGTGTGGAAAGTATGACAATCCGGTCTTTGGACAGTGACGATATAAGGTTGCGAAAGCGAACCCGTTCTCTTGGATCAAGCCCTGCTGTAGGCTCATCTAAAATCAGTATTTTAGGATCGTTGAGCAAAGCCTGTGCTATTCCAACCCGTTGAATCATACCACCTGAAAACTTCTTCATTTTCTTATCACCCACATCCCACAAGCCCACAAGGTCTATGAACTGGTCCGCCTTTTCCTTTGCTTTACTGGGTGGAATACATTTTAACGCAGACATGTACAGCAAAAACTCTCTTGGTGAATGATTTCTATAATACCCAAAGTCCTGAGGTAAATATCCGATAATATCCCGGTATGAAGCGTCAAGACCAAAGATTTCATCCCCCTTCCAAAGGATTTCACCCTTTGTAGGAAAAATAAGTGTGGCTAACATTTTTATTAGTGTGGTCTTGCCTGCACCATTTGGGGCAAGTAGTGCATAGACACCGTTGGAAAATTCTAGATTTACATCCTCTAAAGCAGTGAAATTTCCATATTTCTTAGTTACATTGTTAAGCAATAACATATTTTTTTACCTCCGATAGCATTTTTGCAACTTGATAAACAAGTACAACCCCTCCTAGGATTGCAAGCACCGTGGAAAAGGCAATGGGTATTTCAACCAATATGTTTTCCCATTTTTCTCTTAGTAAAAATGGAATTATAGTATTTATAAACACCCATGTAGCAGTGAACACAAAATTTACCCATTTGCCACGAAAAAAACGCATAAAGGAAATACTCAAAATTGCACAAAGAAATAGGGCAGACAGACAAAGGGGAAACAGTGAAAAAAATTCATATCCGCTATCTGTACTAATTATCGTGACAATGGTGGTGAAGACAAGACCTACGATGGAGTAACAAATCACTCGTAGTGCAGTTACTTGCCAGATGCTGTAGTAACAAGTTTGTTTTAGTTCATATAGCCTACACACCCGTTCTGATGTTTCAGCAAACATAGTTATCAATAAAAAAAGCAACGGAGCAACAGCTATAGAGGAAGAATATCGGTAGTCATCAGGTACAAAACCAAATAGCAGGAAAACAACTGCAAGGGTAATAGCGGTAAAGAACAAGCTATACCCAATATCCCAAAATATGAAACGGAAGCCAATGATTCGGAGCATCTCTAAAATCCTTCTCCTTGCCGTTTGCGGCTTAACTAAACCTTGGGAAAGGATATATTCAATACTTTCATTTTTTGTTTTATCATTCATAATTGGCGAACTCCTTTCTAATCAGATTAATAAGGCGATAATACCTGGACTTCACACTTCCTTCAGGAAGTTCTTCCATACCAGCAATTTCAGAGAATGTATAACCTCCAAAGATATGGAGCCGGAAAATTTTCTGCGTATCTGTAGGCACACCACTTAAAAAACCGCATATCTTTTTCGCAAAATCTCTATTTTCAAGCTTCCGGATGAAGTCTGATTCATCAACTGGCTCCACCTCGTCAAGGGATATTGTCTTTATCATCTTGCTGTAATTACGTGAACGAAACCAATCGATAATCTTATTAGTGGCAATTTTATAGAGCCACGTTCGAAATCCCGCACCTTTTTTTATATTGTAAAGCCCAATTGTCTTAAGCATTGAGATAAATATCTCCTGTGTAAGTTCAAGAGCAATATCTAGATTAGGGACTTGTTTTCTCACAAATCCATAAATCTCGTCATAGTAATATCTCACCAGCTTATCAGCGGCAGCGCGGTCGCCGTTTCGCTGGATTTTCTTAATCAAGCGCAGTTCGTCCAACCGCACTACCCCCTTTTTATTTGACTATTTATATATTCGAATTAGATAAAGAAATAGTTTCAAAAATAAAAAATTTTTCTATACAATTTTTCTATACTAAGTTACCTTTTGCAGTTATAGATTGTTATACTATTGAAAGGAGTTTTTCCATATCCTAACACAGGGGGGATATCAGCTTTTCACTATTTTCCCTGTACTAATTCCTTTTAGAATGTCTACATTTTTATAATCTTTTACAATCTCAATTAAATTTTTCATTTCATCAGTTACTACCTTATTTTTATGGTATACAATACTAAAATATCTGTTCCAGTCACTGTCCGTATTCTGAATCACATGTATTTTCCCATTTCTTATCTCCTCATCAACTAGCCGTATAGAAATAACCGCTAAAAGCTGATTTTCAATAACAGCTTTTTTAATAGAATCAAAACTGTTCCCCTCTAAGACTATTCTTATGGGCATTTCTTTCTCCTGCATATATCTTTCAAACAACTCTCTAGTTCCACTGCCTTGTTCTCGCATGGCAAAACTTTCATTTTTAAGGTCTTCCAACTTAATGATTTTTTTCTTACAAAAAGGATGCTTTGTACTGCAGATAAGAACTAAGAAGTCATTTACTTCTGGGATAGAAATCAAATCTGGACTTTTGATCTTTCCCTCTACCACGCCTATATCTAGTTCAGATTTTAACAACTTTTCTTCTATATTCTTCGTATTATTTACATAAGAATATATTTCAATTTGCGAATTAATGTCCCTTAAGGCATTAATAACATCGCCAAGAATACAATCACCCACGGTGTTAGTTGCACCAATTCTAATTTTCTTCACATAATTATCTTGAACCATCACCTCTTCCATATCATCAAACTGCTTTACCACATTTCTAGCATAAGAAAGAAGCTTTTGCCCTTTTTCGGTTATATATAATTTCTTAGAAAGTCTTTCAAATAATAGGCCTCCATAATGTTCCTCAAGCTCTTTAATTGCCTGGCTTACCGTAGGTTGGGAAATAAAAAGTTTTGCTGCAGCAGTACTCATTTTACCA
>JAAYOS010000087.1 GCA_012520195.1 Clostridiales bacterium
CTACTTTAGCAGTCTACCGGGAGTTGAATTAGCCAAGTTGAAAGACATGATGATATGTGACCGACTGGCAACCAACAATACCGGCTGGCTTCCACCCATTCTCAGGGTGGAGTTGCGCGACAGAAGAAGTTCCGACTATAAAAATGCTGTCAGAGCGCTGAAGAACTCACCAGATTACTCTGGCGGCTTTAAGCGTGGTTATGCTCCCCTTGAGACTGAGGACTACGTTATCTATGTAGAGTATAAAAATAGGAACCCCGTTACCGGAGAGTATCCGATAATCAAGGTTCCTCTAGGAGACTGATTAACCGATTATTATTTAGTGGATAGTCAGTCCTTCACCGATAGGCTCGCCGGTTCCGGTTGGATCTCAGACTCGGAGAGAGGTTTGCCGGCCTCAAGGAGCACTTTGCTTCTCATCATGAACAGGGTTAACACAATTAGGCCTATACCTGTTGCTATAAAGATGGAATCAATCGAGACGATATCGGCCAAAGGGCCGAAAATAAGCATACCCAACGGCATCATGCTACTAGATATCATTGACCTAACGCTGAACACTCTGCCCCTGAAATCATCATGTATTTTTTCCTGTAGAATGACTGTGGTGGGGGTGGAGTTCATTGGAAGTATGAGTCCGATCACGCCAAACATGGTGACATATACCCAATAGTTTGGGGCAATACCTAGCCCAATCGACAACCATGCCAATAACATTCCGGCTGTCAAAATGGTGTGATATCTGTTCTTGAACCCGCCCCATGTCGCCATACCGAGTCCGCCTAGCATCATACCTACTGAGAAAAATATCTCCATAACTGTAAGCCTCCAGACCTCGTCCCCAAACGCACGCGGGACCTGAAGAGTGGTAAGGAATACTGCCGGAGAAGTTAAAAAAGAGTTGATTGCAAAAAAGAGCAGGAATACCTTAACGAATTTATGCTGAGATATGTAGGATAATCCTTCGCGCATATCGACGAAAAAGGTGGTCTTGACCTTTTGAGATGCACGTTTATGGGCTGGCACCTTAAGGAAGAATAGGAGAATGACAATAGCCATTGCGGCAGTGACCACATCTATGAAGAAAATGCTATCAATGGTAGATACGGTAAGCAGAGCACCGCTTATCACAGGGGATAGCAGATTCATGAAAGACTGAATTGTCTGGTTGATTGCATTGACCCTTGTTAGCTTGTTAATAGGAACAAGTTGTGGCAGAAAAGCGCTTACAGCAGGTGTTTGAATGCTTGTGCCGATTGAGCGCACAGCGGAGATCCCTATGAGTAGCCACACTGATCCGTGGCCAGTCAAAAACAGTATCGCCAAGACCAGTGTTGATAATGCGATAACACCGTCTGATACAATGATGAGAGTCTTTCTGTTATATCTATCAGCCCACACGCCTGCAAAGGGGGAGAGTAAGAGATTCGGCAGAAATCCAAAGATGATCGATAGCGTCATCATAATACCGGACTGGGTTTCAAGAGCTATGTACCAAGTGATTGCAAACTGCACAATCGAAGAGCCGAACAGCGATACCGTTTGGCTTGATAGAAAGAGAGCTGTATTTTTTCTCCAGTTTTTTGTTGTGTTCTCCAAGGTTTTTGCTTCCTCCTTCAGGGATCTATTTGTATATATTTGAAAATAAACGCAAACACTGGACAAGTTTACTATACAAAAAGGTCATAGTCAATTATTCAAGCAATAGAATTTTGGGTATATCGAAACTTCGGTATTGACAACTCGACTGTTTTCATCTAAAATGATTTATGCGCCTTGCAAGGCGCATTTATATGGAACACCCTATTCGGAGAAGTACTCAAGTGGCCGAAGAGGCGCCCCTGCTAAGGGCGTAGACGTGTTAAAGCGTGCGAGGGTTCAAATCCCTCCTTCTCCGCCAAAAAGACAGCAGATATTGATAGAAATATCTGCTGTCTTTTTTTCCCCAAATCTCTTACTATAAGGGGTTTTCAGCCTATCAATGTTACAAAGCAACCCGCCCAGGAGTCATTTCCGGGACGGTTTTTTCTTGGATTTGTTATTGTTTGAACATATCAGCCCACTGATTCAGTAACTCCTTTGCCTGACTCAAAAGGCAGATGACTCGATAACGCTTGGTCAAACACATAGGCAAAACCTATAATAATCATAACATAATTATATTTTACAATATGTAAATAAAGCTATATGATATAGGTGTGTAAATCTAGTGTGTAAATCATATTAGCAAGGAATGATAAATTGAGTACTGTACTTAAGAACAAAACATTTTCATTTTCTATACTGCTTATAATCAGCTTGCTTGTGGTAATGTTCACCGGATGCAGTACCCCGCAAGAAGCAGAAGGTGATAGCGATGTTGATAATACATATTATTATACCTTTACAGACTCATTAGATAATACTGTTATTCTGAAAGATAAGCCTCAACGGGTAGTTTCTCTTGTTGGATCCTATGCTGAAACCTGGATTTTAGCAGGAGGGGACATCGTGGGAGTAACGAACGATGTTATAAGCGAGAGAAAAATGGATTTGCAAGATGGGACACAGATCATCGGCACTATTAAGGACCCAAATGTAGAAGAGATTATTGCTATTTCTCCTGATTTTGTCTTACTCTCTGCAGATATTGAAAGCCACGTGGAGATATCAAAAACTCTTAGCAAATCCGATATATCTTATGCATTTTTTAAGGTGGAACATTTCGAGGACTATCTTGAGATGCTTGATATATGCACAGATATTACCGGCAATAAAGAGTTATATGAGAAAAACGGTTTAGATGTAAATGAGCAGATCGACTCTATTCTAGCAAAAATCGATAGGCAGAAGAATCCTGACATATTGTTTATCCGTGCATTTTCAAGCGGTGCAAAGGCAAAAAATGATGACAATATGGCCTGCAAAATCCTAAATGACCTGGGCACCATAAACATTGCATCAAAGCACAAGTCGCTTCTAGAGGATCTAAGCTTGGAAGTGATCATCCAAGAAGATCCGGACTATATATTTGTAGTTACTATGGGAGACAGTGAAAAAGCGCTAAAGGCGTTACAGGATGGAATAGCGAAAAACCCCGCATGGAGCAACTTGTCAGCAGTGAAAAATGATAGATTTGTTGTACTACCGAAGGAGCTATTCCACTATAAGCCTAATGCTAGATGGGGAGAAAGCTATGAGTATGTTGCGAAAATTCTCTACCCGGATAAATTTGAATAAAAATAGCAAGAGCTATAACGCCACTGTTATAGCTCTCCTTGTACTATTGCTACTATTTGGGGTTTTCTTGAGTATTAGTATTGGGTCTACAAGAATATCCTTATCGGAAATAATACGTGCAATGCAGCAAGGCGATAATACCTCGACAACCTATAGAATTATTAGCTATGTAAGAATACCAAGAACCCTCGCTGCAGTTCTTGCAGGTTGTGCTTTGTCTGTATCAGGGGCAATACTCCAGTCAGTATTAAACAACTCATTAGCAAGTCCAAGTATAATTGGCGTAAACTCGGGAGCAGGCTTATTCACCGTACTAATTGCAGCTTTCTTTCCTGTTGGTGTATACTATACAACTATTGCCGCTTTTGTAGGTGCCCTTCTTGCAGTGCTCTTAGTCTATAGTATAGCTAAAAAGACTGGTGCTTCCAGGATGGCCATAGTTCTATCGGGAGTTGCTGTATCAAGCTTTATTGGAGCAATGACGGATACAGTGTTGACTCTGAAGCCTGATGTGGCAATCGAGCGAACAGCATTCTTAATTGGGGGCTTCTCAGGTATAACGATGGGCAGGCTAAGCTTTGCAGGAGGTTTTATCGTATTTGCCTTTGTTATTGCTTTGATCTTAAGCTACGATATGAACATACTCGCTTTGGGAGACGAGAGTGCCAAGTCCTTAGGATTGAATGTCACTAGCCTCCGATTCATATTCTTGATTCTTGCAGCTATGTTGGCGGGAAGCGCTATAAGTTTCGCTGGACTGTTAGGCTTTGTTGGACTGATTGTTCCACATGTGTCGCGGATATTGGTCGGGTATGACAATAGGATACTGATTCCTGTGTCTGCGCTGTTGGGAAGCATTTTCACTTTGCTTTGTGACTTGCTAGCACGCGTGCTTTTTGCTCCTTTCGAGATCCCTGTTGGAATCATAATGTCATTCTTGGGTGGTCCCTTCTTCATATATCTGTTGATAAAAGGCAGGAGGGGTCTGCTATATGATTAAGTTGAGTAATATTTCAGCTGGGTACAATAAGGTAGAAGTCATAAAGCATATTAATATTGGTTTTGAAGAAGGTACTATAACAAGCGTAATAGGTAAGAATGGCTGCGGTAAGACTACCCTATTAAGAGTGGCGTCCAATTTGCTGAAACCCCTTAGCGGGAGTGTTACCATAGTTGGCAAGGAGATATCAAGTATCCCAAGTAAGGAACTCGCCAGGAAGGTAGCCTTTTTGCCTCAGATCAGAACTGTGCCAAATATAACAGTGAATAATTTAGTAATGCATGGTAGATATCCCTACTTAGACTTTTCACGTACACCACAGAAAAAGGATAAAGAGATCGTGGAGAGGGCCATAGAGATAATGGGGCTTGAAGATATCAAGAGCAAAAACATCCATGAGCTTTCGGGTGGGCAACGCCAAAAGGTTTACTTAGCCATGGTCTTAGCCCAGGACACAGATATAATATTTTTGGATGAGCCGACTACTTATCTAGACATAAATCATCAACTGGAGATATTGGAAGTCATAAAAAAACTAAAAATGTTGGGTAAGACTATAGTAATGGTTCTCCATGACCTAAACAGTGCCCTTTCTTGTTCCGACAGGGTTTGTCTTATGGATGATGGAGAGATAGTTATTTATGATACACCGCAAGATGTGTTTGAGAGCGGAGAAATAGATAGAATTTTCAAAGTTTGTTCTTCACAGGTGCCTATTGAGGGTGAGCTTACAAAGCAATATGTATTCTATTTGAAGTAACAAAAATCGCTCTGCCGATAAACCGGCAAAGCGATTTTTGTTGTTAGTTGTTAGAAGGTGAGGTTAGCATGTTGATTTAGCAGGTAGCTCCGCCAGTAACGTGAAGATCTGCTACCAGGATCTCCTGCTTTCTATCTAAAAGATCGTTAGTTAGCAACTGAGCTTCTACTTTTTCAAAGCCAAGTCTTTCAATTGTTCGTGCAAAACGTTCGCCGGTCTTGCCCTGTTCCCGATACAAGAGTATGGCCTTTTCGATAACATCCATAGCCTCATCTTTGTCTGTGAAGATTTTGCCGAGAGGTATCCCTCTAGCCGGATGTTTTCCCCACATTCCTCCGATATATATCTTGTATCCGACCGTTCCATCTTCTATCGAGTCGAAATGGCACTTGCCAACGCAACGACCACAGTTATTGCATACGTCTTCATTAATATTAAGTACACCATCGACAACTTTTGCCGCATCAATCGGGCAGATCTCTTCTACCGGACACTTTTTGCATCCATTACAGAAATCCTCGTCGAAATTAGGTATCAATTGACCTACTACACCCAAGTCGTTCAAGTCGGGTTTAACGCAGTTGTTTGGGCAACCCCCCACGGCAATTTTGAACTTGTGTGGGAGCCTCACGTCGGTATATCCATTATAAAATCTTTCGTGGATTTCTTCAGACATTGCAAAAGTATCAATCAATCCATATTGACAGGTGGTACCTTTACAGGATACAACAGGTCGCACTTTAGAACCTGTACCGCCAGTTACAAGACCTTCTTTAGCAATGTAGGATCTAAATTCCTCGTTTTTATCATAATGAATTCCTTGAACCTCTACAGTTAGTCTGGTGGTAAAAGTTACAATACCGTTTCCAAAAAGCTCTGCAGCTTCTGATATACACTTGTTTTGAGCCGCTGTTATTTTACCATTCACCGTAATTATTCTTGCCGAGAAATTATCAGTTCCTCTATTGCGTAGAAATCCTAAAGCCTTTACTCTTTTTTCGTCAGCTGCACTGACAGTTAGATTTGCCACTATTTATAACCTCCAATATATATGCAACTTAATATTGATACTTTATATTGATACCTCGTTAAAGGTGAGGCCCCCTTCAAGTACTCGCGTGTTGATGTATCCAAAATGCTTTAGACGGTTTTGAAGCATGTAAGCCCTTTTACCCTTTGCACACACCAGTAGAAGTTTTTCATCCTCTTCAAACTCAGAGAGCTTGCCGTCTACCTTTGCTAGATCTATGTAATATGCTCCATCTATGGTTGGATTGCTAGAAGCATCGACTATTTTGAATCCTTTAGCATCTCCCGCGGCATAGGCAGCAGGTGTTATAGTCTCATACGCACCGCTAATCTTATTTAATAGAATGTTGACAGTATGTGAGAAAGGGTGGATTGCTGTCGAGAATGGTATCCTCCACCAACTATTACTGCACGTTTTATTTCACCAGATTCAACGGTACTTCGTAAGGCGTCGGCATCATCCGGGGTTCTCATAACGAACACATTTTTCAAATTCACTCCATCAATACCTGGCTTGATGGCTTCGGCACCTGATGCTATAACCAATTTGTCATATTCATACTTAAGGGGTTCCTTGGTTTTCAAACTTACCGCATCTACGGTCTTTTCTGCAGGATTGACTTTTGTCACCTCTACTTCAGTCAGTACCGAGACTCCTGTTAATGCGGAGAAACTCTCAGGAGTATTAACGATTAATTGACTGCGGTCCGAAATCACATTTCCAACATAATAGGGAAGTCCACATCCTGCATAGGAAATCTCTTTGCTTTTCGATAAAATAGTAACGTCACAGCTATAGTTTTCACGTTTCAACTTTGCAGCGACCTTTGTGCCGGCTGCGACACCACCAATAATAAGAACTCTCATATAATACACCACTTTGTCCAAATTCAGATTCCTATTAAAGTATATCACTTGTAAAGTTAATAATAAAATGATATTATCTGATTAAAGTTATAGGTAAAACCTATCGATAGAGACTTATCAATAGCTGCAGAGCAATTAGAAGAAGGCGATAGCATGACTATTAGGCATTTGAGGATATTTATAGAAGTTGTTGATAGCGGAAAAATGAGCACTGCCGCAAAAAACCTATTCATCTCGCAACCGACTGTTAGCCAAGCAATTAAGGAGCTTGAAGAGCACTATGGGGGGCTCTTGTTTGAGCGGCTTTCCAGGAAGTTGTATATAACCCCAAAGGGTGAGCGGCTCCTTTCCTATGCAAGAAATGTGGTTGAGCAGTTTGATGGTCTAGAAGAGGCTATGGTTCAGGATGGTTACGTGAAGAAAATCAGGATCGGCGCGACGAACACTGTAGGGAATAGTATTCTAGGTGATGTAACTAATACATTAAAAGCCATAAGTCCGCATACCGAAATATATTCTTATGTAAATAACACCCAGAATATAGAGGAAAAATTGTTGAAATCTGAACTTGATATCGCTATAGTGGAGGGGATGGTAAAAAGTCCAGACTTAGTTTCCATTCCAGAAGTAAACGACTTCCTGGTTCTTCTCTGCAGTCCGAATCATCCTCTTGCACAGAGGGATACCATTGAACTAAGAGATCTCAGTAACGAAAGCTTTGCCATGCGAGAACAGGGAAGTGGAACCAGGGAGTTGTTTGAAAGATATATGCTGGAGAAGGGAGTACCAATTAGAGTTTCCTTCGAGGGAAATAGCTCTGATTCCATTAAAAAGGCCGTTGTTGAAAACCAACTTTTAGCTGTGCTTTCTATTCGGTTGGTAGAAGAAGAGGTTAGAAATGGCGAAATCCACGTCGTCCTGAATACTGGAAATGACTGGGACAGGTATTTTAGTATAGTCTACCACAAGAACAAGGTCGTCACTGATGAGATGAGCAGTCTAATTGAAATTGTGAAAGATTACAAATATGTTGACTTTCTACAAGGGGTAAGTACAGGGAAGCTATTGAATTGAAAGATTATCTTAGATTTGAATCTGATATTTTGGATAAGTGATATAATGTTTTCAAAAAATGGAGGCTAGGACATGAAGGAAAAACTTCAAA
The DNA here is from genome assembly GCA_012520195.1 of Clostridiales bacterium. Lineage (GTDB taxonomy): Bacteria > Bacillota > Clostridia > Oscillospirales > JAAYOS01 > JAAYOS01. Next base: position 8,041 of record JAAYOS010000087.1, read on the forward strand.
AGTACGCAAGACTCTTAATAGAGGTAGGTCTAAATATTCAAAAGGGCCAAAACCTAATGATTTCGGCACCCATCGAGTGCGCTGAATTTGCACGCATGTGTGCATCTGCAGCCTATGACGTAGGATGCAGAGAAGTTATTATGAACTGGAAGGACGACCTATCTGACAGGCTAAAGTATCTTAAAGCCGCTGATGATGTTTTTGACACCTATCCCGAATGGCGAAAAGAAATGCTCACAGAGCATGCAAAAGGTGGGGGTGCTCTTCTCAACATCTACGCAACAGACCCCGAGAATATGGCAGGTGTAGATCATGATCGCTTGGTACGCTCTGAACGTTCTGCAGGTCTTGCTCTAGAAGAGTACAGACAGTTACAGATGAGCAATACAGTACCTTGGTGTGTAGCTTCTGTTCCGATACCCTCGTGGGCAGCAAAGGTGTTTCCGGACGCAGAGCCAGACGATGCAATAGACTTGCTATGGGACGCAATATTTAATGCAGTCAGAGTCACTGATGATACAGATGCAGTTGAGGAATGGCGCAACCATATAGACCAGCTAACCATAAGAAAAGACCGCTTGAATGAGCTCAACCTCAAGTCTCTTAATTATAAAAACTCTTTGGGGACGGATCTGGTGGTGGAACTCCCAGAGGGGCATATCTGGGCTGCCGGGTCAGAAAGCACCAAGTCAGGACAAGTATTTGTCGCTAACATACCTACCGAAGAGATATTTACTGCACCAAAAAGAGACGGAGTCAACGGTGTAATAGTTTCATCCATGCCCTTTGTGAAGGACGGCAATATTATCGAAAACTTTAAGATGACTCTGAAAGACGGCAAAATCGTGGATGTGCAGGCAGATAAAGGTGTAGAGGTTTTAAGAAATGCTATAGCAGTAGATGAGGGTGCATCATACCTAGGGGAGGTCGCCCTTGTCCCGTATGATTCTCCCATCTCAAACACAAAGATCCTCTTCTACAATACGCTGTTTGATGAGAACGCCTCATGCCACTTTGCATTTGGACAGGCATACCCATCTAGCATTAAGGGCGGAGAGAACATGTCTAAGGGGGAGCTTGACCGCCGCGGGATAAATGACTCAATTACTCACGAAGACTTCATGGTAGGGACCGAAGACCTATCAATAATTGGTATCACACAGGACGGCAAGCAAATTCCCATTTTTGTGGACGGGAATTTCGCGTTTTAGTTTGTGAAATCTCGGTCTCGGTGAACATCTCAAGCTCAAAATAGTAACGTCGCCAATTAGAAGAAAACCCTTCTAACTGGCGACGTTTTGCAATTGGTTATTTACGAGTATTTTGCTATTGACCCCGGCGTTTGTAGGCGTGTGCCAGCCCACCTTCGGACGTTTCACGATAGCGCTTATTCATGTCCAGACCAGTATGGTACATGCTTTTAAGAACCATATCAAAACTTATTGTCCGAGTATCAGCAAGAAAGTAAGCTAGATTTGCGGAATTGATTGCGCGCATGGCGGCCACGGCGTTCCGTTCGATGCAGGGCACCTGTACTAGCCCACGGATTGGATCACAGGTTAGCCCCAGATGATGTTCTAGAGCAATTTCAGCGGCGTACTCAATCTGATTAATATCGTAACCAAAAATCTGGCCCAATGCTGCCGCAGCCATGGAACAGGCTACACCAATCTCCGCTTGACATCCGCATTCGGCTCCGGATACAGAGGCGTTTCTCTTGGCTAGTTCACCAAACAAACCAGCTACGCCAAGTGCGTGAACTATCTGTTTTTCGGATAGATTGCGCTTCTGCCAAAAGTAATATAGAACGGCAGGTAGCACACCGGCGGCTCCACAGGTAGGAGCGGTAACGATCGTGCCGTTATCGGCATTCTGCTCACTGACTGCATAGGCAAAGGAACAGACCTTTTGGCACTCCACAACTTCAGGGTGAGCGGTCGGTAGGATTTGCTCATAAAGGTATTTTGCCTTACGGACAATGTTCAGGCCGCCCGGAAGTACTCCCTCACGGGAGAGCCCCTCCTCAATTGCATTTTTCATGGCCTTCCAAATGTCCGCGAGGAAATCCCAGATTTCATCACCCTCATTGATAGAAATATATTCCACAAGGTCGATATAACGGTATTGGCAGAACTGCTTGATCTCGGCAAAGGAGTTTTCCAGATAGACCTCTTCTCGGCCAATTTCATCCTCTGTCCGGCCCTCGATGGCAATATCCCCACCGCCTATGCTGTATGCCCTCATGCGGTCGATCTCCGCTTCTTCGCGGTATGCAATCAGATCGAGCGTATTGGGATGACGCATATCTTCTAAGTCGCTGTCAGTAAAGATAACTTCGGTCTCAACTGGTGAAAACGCCTGTTTTACTACACGATCCGTGCCGTGACCACGCCCTGTTTTGGACAAGGAACCATACAGCAGCACCTCAAATCGGTCCGCATCCGGATTTTCACCTTTGAACATAGACGCTACATATGCCGGTCCCATGGTGTGGGAACTGGATGGTCCTGTTCCAATTTTATAGATGTCTCGAATTGTTTTCATAGGATTACCTCTTGTCCCAGTTCAGCATGCTTTCAAATTTCTTAATTCAATGTGTACTGTGGATATATTGGGGCATATAACTATTATATTTCGTTTGTTTGCAAGTAGCAAGTCTGAGTACATAGGAGTAGCAAGGACAGCCCCGAGGAAAGCCATAAGTTGGTATTCCATCTAAATGAAACAGAGCTCGCTAATAGGCATTGACTAAAGATAAAGACTCAAGTTATAATAAGGGACAAATATTGTTGGAAAAGGGTGGTCTAAATGATACATATTGCCAAAACTGAAAACGGACTCGTTCGCGGCATCACCTCCGGAGATACTCATATCATCGCGTTTAAAGGTGTTCCTTTCGCTGCGCCACCGGTAGGCAAAAATCGCTGGAGAGTTCCTCAGCCGGCTGAAAACTGGGAAGGCATAAAAGAATGTCTTGAATTCGGCCCCGCTGGGATGCAGGACGTTTATACCGGAACCGGTTTTTATGACAAGGAATGGAATAACGATCCGCAGATGCCCATGTCGGAGGACTGTCTTCA
>JAAYOS010000088.1 GCA_012520195.1 Clostridiales bacterium
GATAGTTTTGCAAGTAGCTTTCTGTCATACATAAAATAGCATCTAAGTCTTTTGGGTATACTAAAGACCCACTGCCTGTGGGAAACTTCTTTTAAAACCTCAGTGTATAAAAACTCTCCAAAAGGCAACCCCTACGCCAAGCAGCTTCTGCACAGCGTTAAGAGTAACCGTCATTGGTCGGCGGCAATGGGATCGATCCGATTGCTCCACCACCTTGCCCGTATGCTCCAAAACCGCTTGGAGGATGAGCGCAAAGATAAGATGGGCGGTATCGACCGCAAGCTCAAGCGGAAGATCGACGAGAAGAAACAGGCTCACGGTCTCAAACAATAATCCCGACGAAAGGAGAACCCATGTCAAGATATATCCATTTCACAGAAGAACAAAAGGAGCAGGCTCGGCAGACCGACCTCTGCGATCTGCTCCAGCGCCGGGGCGAGAAGCTCAAACGTTCCGGCAGAGAATACGAATGGCGTGACGGCTCACAGAAGGTAACCATCCGAGGAAACCTGTGGTTTCATCAGTACGAACGAGTCGGCGGCGATGCCATCGACTTCGTCCGAAAGTATATGAACAAGAGCTATCCCGAAGCGATGGAATACCTGCTGGGCGGCAGCGGTATGGGTACGCTTACTACCGCACCGCCTGTGGTCAGAGAGCAAAAGCCCTTCGAGCTACCACCGAAGAACGATAACAACCGCCGAGCCTATGCCTACCTCCTAAACAAGCGAGGCATCAACCGAGAGGTACTGAATGTCTTTTTTTATACCGGACTGATCTACGAATCGGCAGACTACCACAACGCCGTGTTCGTGGGCAAGAATACGGAAGGCGTTGCCGTCCACGCTCACAAGCGCGGAACAGGCTCGGAGAGTACCTTCAAAGGAAACGTGGACAGCAGCGATCCGAGATACAGTTTTCACTGGATCGGACGAAGCAACCGAGTCTATCTCTTTGAAGCACCGATAGATATGCTGTCCTTTATTTCTCTTAACAGGAACGGCTGGCAGAAGCACAGCTATGCCGCCGCCTGCGGTGTATCCGATCAGGTGTTGTGGCAGATACTTGCCGATCATCCGCAGGTGGATACGGTGTACCTCTGCCACGACAGCGACGTGGACGGACAGAAAGCCGCCGTCCGTATTGCGAATAAACTCACCGAACAAGGCATAAACACAGAAATCCTCGTACCGATCCGAAAGGACTGGAACGAGGATCTTTTATATCCACCCGATGAAACGGAGGAAGAAATATGTATCCAAACTATGTAAGGAAAGGAGGCGGTAGCTCATGACAGGAAATCCCTTGCTCCTTGTAATCGTCGCCGGAATCATGTTCGCCGTGCTTGGCGGTGTGACCTTGCTGTCCCACATCTACAGTCTGAACGGAATCAAATCCAAAACCGTGGGCGACGGTCAGCATGGCACGGCTCGGTGGGCGACCAAGGCAGAGATAAAGAAGATCTACAAGCACGTGCCGTTTGATCCGCAACGTTGGCGTAAGCAGGCAGCCAAAGGACAGACACCCACAGGCGATGACGGCAAGCCGTTGCCTCAAGGCATCGTGGTGGGATGTACCGGAAACACTACTGCGATGGTAGACACCGGCGACGTTCACGCTCTTATGATCGGTGCAGCAGGTGTCGGTAAGACTGCCTTTTGGCTGTACCCGTGTATCGAGTATGCCTGCGCTTCGGGAATGTCGTGGCTCTCCACCGATACCAAGGGCGACGTCATGCGTAACTACGGACACATCGCCAAGCAGTACGGCTATAACGTATCGGTCATTGACCTGCGAAACCCGACTCGCTCTAACGGTAATAACCTCCTGCACCTCGTGAACAAGTATATGGATCTGTATCAACAGCATCCCGACACCTTGGTATACAAAGCGAAAGCAGAAAAATACGCCAAGATCATATCCAAGACCATCATCCTATCCGGTATGGATGCAGCATCCTTCGGTCAGAACGCCTACTTCTACGATGCAGCCGAAGGGCTGCTTACAGCGACCATCCTGCTCGTGGCAGAGTTCTGTGAGCCGGAGAAACGGCACATCGTGTCGGTATTCAAGATCATTCAGGAACTGCTGGCACCCTCACAGAAGAAAGGTAAGAATCAGTTCCAACAGCTCATGGAGATGCTTCCCGATGACCACAAGGCAAAATGGTTTGCCGGAGCAGCTCTGAATACCGCAGAGCAGTCCATGGCATCGGTCATGTCAACAGCACTGTCCCGACTGAACTCCTTCCTCGACTCCGAGTTGGAACAGCTCCTGTGCTTCGATACCGAGATCGACGCGGAGAAGTTCTGTAATGAGAAGTCCGCTATCTTCGTAGTTATGCCCGAAGAAAACCCCAACACCTTCTTCATGATCTCGCTGATCATTCAGCAGCTATACCGAGAGATACTTGCCGTAGCCGATGAGCATGGCGGTAAGCTGAAGAACCGCTGTGTCTTCTTCTGCGACGAGTTCGGTACGCTCCCCAAGATCGAATCTGCCGAGATGATGTTCTCGGCATCCCGTTCCCGCAGGTTGCAGATCGTTCCCATTATCCAGTCCTTCTCGCAGCTCGACAAGAACTACGGCAAGGAAGGCGCGGAGATCATCGTGGACAACACCCAGCTCACCATCTTCGGTGGCTTCGCTCCCAACAGCAGCTCCGCAGAGGTGCTATCCAAAGCCCTGGGCAGCCGTACCGTCATGTCGGGATCTGTTTCCCGTAGCCGAAACGATCCTTCCGAATCCTTGCAGATGATCGAGCGACCTCTGCTCACCCCCGACGAGCTGAAATCCCTTCCCAAAGGTCAGTTCGTGGTGATGAAAACAGGTGTGCATCCTATGAGAGTCAAGCTGAAGTTGTTCTTCAAATGGGGCATTGAATTCGACGAGGACAATCCCTATGCCGTACCCGACCACGGCGGCCGAGAGGTACAGTATGCCGAGAAGAAGGAGATCATGGACGGCATCATCAAGAAATACCATCCCGACTGGATCGTCAAGGACAAACCTGCTACGGACGGCGGTAACGGTATCAGCGGTCAGGATCAGGCACAAACCGAGAGCAACGAGCCACAGCAGACTCCGCCCAAGAAGCCCGGCGACAAGAAAGGCGGCGGTGGAGCCGTCATACGAGAGAAACCGTCTGCCAAGCAAACTACGCCTTTACCGAAACCGGAGGTGAAGCCCAATGAGCCGTCTTGATTTCCTATACCGTCAGGAACTGCCGCACCGAGCCGTGTCAGTCTACACCTACCTTGCCGACCGAGCCAATAAGGACGGCGAGTGTTGGCCTGCGATCCCTACCATCGCCTCGGAGCTGAAGCTGTCGCAGTCCACCGTCCGACGTGCGCTCCACGATCTGCGTAAAGCGGGACTACTCGAAACCGAACAGCGTTATCGCACCAAAGGCGGTAAGAGCAGTCTGCTTTACAAAATCCGAAGCGGATAACAACCGCCCAAAAAATATACACCTTCCGCCGAGGGGGAACTATACCTTCTCGGTGGCAGGTGGTACCTGTCATGATGACAGGTGAAAGCGAACTTCCCACTCTAAGAGATACTACAGCAGAATAGAAAAAGAGAGTTCTGTATGCTGAAAATCCACCTACATTGACAAAAGGGCAAAAAAATGCTATAATAAATAAAATATTCGGCAGAAAAGTCGGAATTCGGAGGAAGATTATGAATAAGAACGAACTGATCGCTGCCGTTGCAGAGGCAACCGGCGTTTCCAAAAAGGATACCGCAGCCGTTATCGGTGCAACACTTGATAAGATTGCAGATGCTATGGCTGCAGGCGATAAGGTACAGCTCATGGGCTTCGGTACCTTTGAAACCCGTGAGCGCGGTGAGCGTACCGGAAAGAACCCTCGCACAAAGGAAACGGTGAAGATTCCGGCTTGCAAAGCTCCCGCTTTTAAGGCAGGCAAGGCGCTCAAAGATGCTGTAAACAAGTAAAGCACGGAGATATGAACGGCTCGGAGGAATAACACCTCCGAGTTTTTCTTTTCTGCAAGTAATTCATGCGGTTGAATAACGCAAACAATAAAAAAACTTTGAATTTTTTTATTTTTCGTGTAACAAACGAAACTTTTTCTTTAGATTATAGGTGAGGACATCAATACAAGGAGGTGCTGCAAAGATGGATGACAGCAAGATCATCGACTTGTTCTTCGAGCGCTCAGAAAAAGCGATCGTCGAGCTGTCAAACAAATACGGTTCAGTATGTATGAAAGTGTCCATGAATGTATTGAACAATCACCAAGATGCCGAGGAATGTGTTAACGACTCATATTTAGGTGTATGGAATGCTATTCCTCCCGAAAAGCCCAATCCTCTGCTCGCTTTTGTGTGCCGAATAGTTCGCAACATTTCTATCAACCGCTACAAGAAAAATAATACAAAAAGAAGAAAAAGCAATTATGACTTGTGCCTTGATGAACTTGAGAACTATGTATCCACACAAAATACTGTCGAGGACGAGTATGCCGAAACCGAACTTGCGGCGTATATCGATGAGTTTTTGGATTCACTATCCAAGACCAATCGTATGCTGTTTGTCAGACGTTTTTGGTATATGGACTCCTATGAGGACATCGCAAATGCATCTGGATTAAAGGAAGGTGCAATCAGGACACGATTGTCCCGAATCAAATCTGATTTGAAATTATTTCTTGAGAAACGAGGGGTGATAGTATGAATGCTAAAGGACTGATGAGAGCCATTGGTGGTATCAGTGACAGGCATATCGAAGAATTTGCCGTGGTAAAACCGGTATCCTCAACCAAAAGCACATGGTTAAAAATCGTATCCATTGCCGCGTGTTTTGCAATTATAGTCGGCATTGCTAATATTGCTCTGAATTTTATTGATCGTCCTACCATCGATGAAGCTCCCGAAGTGCAGGCCTGTATTGTCGGTGATGAGTATTACGAGCTGATTAAGGATGAAAAATACATTGAATCGAGAGGACTGCCGCAAGAAATAACGGCAAATATGCTCGGAGATTATATTGGATCATGCAGACTTGAATCCGACGGCAGAGTTGGCAAAGCATATGATTACCTTGGATATAGCGGGGATTCTGTTTTGATCCTTGAACTGGAAAACCAATACTTTTATCTGTTTTTCTGCAATCCAATGAATATCGATGTTGTAATCTCTATGCCGGATCTCCTTGATAGATACGGCTTAAAGGATAATATCACAAGCATCAGTATAGATGGAAAGCTTCTCGTAGTAAACCTTGAAAGCATCTTAGATGAATTGACAAAGGCGAACGCCTTGACTGGCAACGAGTTTGATGATGCTGTATTCAAAGGAAAGACCGAGGAAGAACAGCAAACCATCAGAAAAAATATGAAACCCGTTGAAATTGTCATTAGCGGTAATTCTGCCGATGTTCTTGTAATTGATTATTATCCGTCTCTTGGTTATGCTTATTGTGCAAACACCTATTACGAAATCACATCCGAATTTAAGAACCTATTAGAACAATGAAGAAAGGAGTTTTACTCATGAAGAAGCGTACTTTTAAAAGAACACTTTGTCTCGTTCTTTCCTTGGTACTGATAACAGCTGCGACAGGATTTTCCTCTGGCTCTGACCTTGCCACATACGCAAAAATTTACGGCAACTCTTCCAATACTGTAACCGACAGCAAGTCTACAACTGCTTCTCCGTTTAATGCGGTTACAACCAATATTTCCACAAGAGGAATTGAAAATGCAGTTGAAGTTAAACCCGATGGAACAAGCAGACTGACATCTTCTCTCGTAGCGGCAATTAAAAAGTTGGATGCCAACTTTGATTTGGCTGATTACAGAATGACTGTCAATATGTTCGCTCCTCAGGACGGAAACGGTATGATCACGTTCACTTACTATATGGACGATACAGTTAAGACCAATAAAGGTTTTGTTGCCGTTATCGAAAACAACGTAATCGTTGAGGTTTTTGCTAACGATATTGCTACTAAAGAACAGAAAGGCGAACTGAACACTAAGGCCATTTCCGAAGCAAATCTCGTTACGCTTACCAAAAATCACAAGGCAAGTAAATCCGCATTAGTCATTGATACTACCAAGACTGTAGTGAAAACAACCGAGAATTACTACTACGATTATCTGACCGGCAAACTTGTATGTGAAGAATCTGTATTTTATTCCTTAGCCGAAGCCGATGGTGCAATCGTAGATTATACGGTTGAAACAGTTCTTAATTAAAAACCCAAAACATCTGTATAAGATTTTTCCGAGTTACGAAGTGACGAATGGGAGTCGGGCAATCCCTCGCTCGGCTCCTTTAACAAAAGTAAACAGAAAGGAGAACCCAAATGAAAACAAGAAAATTTATAGCCATAATAACTGCAGTTATTATGCTTTTGAGCGTTGGAACGATGAATGCATTTGCGGTAGAAACCTATTCATCAAATGTACTCACTCCGCAAGATGTAACCGCTTATGAAGATATCCTGGATAGATTGAACGATGAATATGGGTATTCAATGTACTTTTCTCCGGAAATTTTTACTCGTGACAGTAAGTTTGAAAACCCAACAAAATATTCACTTTCGGAATTTGAAGCAAGCATTAGAAAAGAAATTGAAGAAGATATTGCGATTAATTTGGAGTCTCAAACGGCAATTGCAAAATTAGGAACCGTAAAATGGGAAAGCGCACCGTTTGAGGGGAAAACATATACCATACCCGCAAATGTGAGTATTTACAGTTCGGCAGTAATGAATGAAGCATACGAGAGCATGGAGCCATATATGACCTCCAGTTCAGAAGCAACAACGCAGGATAACACTCGCTCATCTGACAAGACATTGTCGAGTGTTCAGCCGAAAATCGGCCCTACTGGGCAGGTTGTGTTTATGCTAAATACGACCATATCTATAACAAGCTATTGGAAATACTCAAGCGTATCTGGTTTTAATTATGGTTTTTTTGAAGGAGCAACTTATCCAATCTATCTTCCGACTGCTATGTCATATTCTTACGCGGACAGCCGACGGACGGTTGCTGCGAACTTTACCTGTACAAGGTATAATGCCTCTGGAGTAGTTATCAACAATAATTCCTCCGTGTATAAAGAATTTCATGCAACGAGTGATTGCATAACTAACAGCCCTAATTATTCCATCCCCAAAACTTATACAAATAAAACATATAATCATATTTCAAGTGATGATTTCGGACAGAATTGTGCTGGTTATGCATATAGATAGGTATTTGCTTTTTTCATAATATCATATTAAATTCTGTTTTTCACTACTAAAATCAAAAATCATCCAAAACAATATACATTTGCTTCATTTTTAAATAATAGATAGGTATTTGCTTTTTTCATAATATCATATTAAATTCTGTTTTTCACTACTAAAATCAAAAATCATCCAAAACAATATACATTTGCTTCATTTTTA
>JAAYOS010000089.1 GCA_012520195.1 Clostridiales bacterium
CTTGAGGAAAACTCAGCAGCATTGTACATTCTGGTGTGGTAGGTCCACTGGTTTAGGATTCTTAGGTCTGTTGCATGTCCCATGTGTGCCACCGACTCCTCTGACAGGAGCACAAGTCCCAGTGATGTAATCAGTCTATCTATACCGTGATTTATCTCGGGGTCAATGTGGTACGGACGCCCCGCAACCACAACCGCCATTTTTCCGTTCTTTCGGGCATATTCCAGAGCGCGCTCACCCTCTGCACGAATATCTGCTCTAAATTCCGCATCAGCTTCCCGTCCCGCCTTGGTTGCGGCCTTTATTTCCCTCAGAGTGAGATCAGGATAGTATGGCTTAAGCGCCTCGAAGGCTTTCCTTTCGAAGCTTGGTTTTGTTATAACAAGATAGGGATATATGTAGTCGATAGAGTCGGTCTGTGGCATGTTCGCCTTAATGAGTTCAGGATAGTAGGCGACCACCGGACAGTTGTAATAGTTGTCGGCGTTTTTGCACTCAATATTATTGTAAGGGGCAACAGGATAGAATATTCTCGTAATTCCCCTATCAACAAGATCCACTATATGTCCATGCACTAACTTTGCGGGATAGCAGACCGTATCAGACGGTATGGTATCCTGCCCCCTCTGATATAGCTCATAGGAGGACCTGGTGGAGAGCTCTACCTTAATGCCTAACCTGCCGAAAAACTCCATCCAGAATGGCAGGGTATCAAAAAAGTTCAGGACCATTGGTATTCCTATTGTGCCCCTGGTTGGGTTATTGGTAGATTCCAGCGTCATGAGCTTGTTGTATTTATATTCAAAAAGGTTTGGAAGTACCTCAGTGTTTTTCTTTTTCCCGGCTCCGCGTTCGCATCTGTTTCCGGTAATGTAACGTCTTCCGCCACTGAAGCGGTTTACTGTAAGAGTGCATCTGTTACCGCACAGTCCACAGACTGCGGCTGAGGAAGTATGCTCAAACTTCTCGAGTTCTTCCTTCGTTAGGATTTTTGAGGAGCTTGTACCCTTCTCTCTGGCGTACAGTGCGCAGCCAAAAGCACCCATGAGGCCTGCAATTTCAGGTCTGGTGACTTCGCACCCCAGCTCGCGCTCAAATGCACGAAGAATGGCGTCATTGAGAAAAGTGCCTCCCTGGACCACAACGTGCTCGCCCAGCCCCTTTGGATCAACTATACGAATAACCTTATACAGCGCGTTCTTGACGACTGAAATTGAGAGGCCTGCTGAGATATCACCGACTGTGGCTCCTTCCTTTTGGGCCTGCTTTACCGAAGAGTTCATGAACACGGTGCAGCGTGAGCCCAAATCCACCGGCCTTTCACTGAAAATGCCCACCTTTGCAAAGTCCTGTGGGCTGTATCCGATAGCCTTTGCAAAGGTCTCTATGAAGGAGCCGCAGCCGGATGAGCATGCCTCGTTGAGCATGATGGAGTCGATTGCTCCGTTGCGTATGCGAAAGCACTTCATATCCTGGCCGCCAATATCAATTATGTAATCGACATCCGGTTCAAAAAACCTTGCAGCCTGGTAGTGGGCCATCGTCTCAACTATGCCGTGATCCGCGCCGAAGGCGTTTACCATAAGTTCTTCGCCATAGCCGGTTACGGCTGCTCCCGCGATCCTCACTCTGTCTCCACAGAGGGTGCGCACTTGCAGAAGCTCGTCTCTAAGCACCTCAACGGGGCTTCCTCTGTTAGGTGCATAGTAGCTGTAAAGCAGGCGGCAGTCGTCAGTCAAAAGCACTAACTTTGTTGTGGTCGAACCGGCATCAATACCAAGCCATGCTATACCCTCATACCTCACAGGATCCGCTTTAGGTACAGATGCTTTGCCATGACGTACCAGAAACTCGTTATATTCCTCCCCTGATTTGAATAGGGGTTCCAGCGTCTCTGTCTGGCGAGCGTCATCAATGTCCTCAAGCTTCCTAATAATATCGTCGACTGTTTGTTCATCAAAGAGTTCCGCTTCAGCGGCACATCCGATGGCCACAAAGTACTCCGCATTCTTAGGAAAATACGCATTCTCCTCCGACAGTTCTAGTGTCTCCACAAAGCGTCTTCTTAGCTGGGAGATAAATGCGAGAGGTCCACCTAAAAAAGCGACATTGCCCGAAATGCGCCTACCCTGTGAAAGCCCTCCTATCGTCTGATTCACAACCGCCTGCAGAATTGATGCCGCAACATCCTCGCGGCGAGCACCCTGATTGAGCAAGGGCTGTATGTCGGATTTTGCAAAAACTCCGCATCTCGACGCTATAGGATATATCTTTTCATAGTTTTCAGCCAGGTCATTCAATTCATCAACCGTTACATTCATCAACGTTGCCATCTGATCTATGAACGCACCGGTACCTCCTGCACATGTCCCGTTCATCCGCTGCTCTGGAACGCGTCCAAAAAATATGATCTTTGCGTCCTCCCCACCAAGCTCTATAGCAGAATCGGTGTCCGGCAGCATCCGGCTGATTGCAGTCGTCGATGAGACAACTTCCTGAACGAACGGCAATTTTGTGCGCTGAGAAATGCCCAGCCCGGCAGACCCGGTTACTGCAGCCTTTACAGTAATGGATCCGAAATTCTCGTGCAGCTCCCGAAGGATTTCGAGTAGGATC
>JAAYOS010000009.1 GCA_012520195.1 Clostridiales bacterium
ACTGCATACGAAATTGTCCGTCGCCCGATTATTACCGAGCAGTCTATGGAGAGCATAGATAACAACAGGTATGTATTCGAGGTTGACAAGAGAGCAAATAAAATCGAAATAAAGAAAGCTGTGGAAGAGATTTTTGGGGTCAAGGTCGCAAAAGTCAACACCATCAACTACAGAGGCAAAGTTAAACGCCAAGGCGTTCACATCGGACGCCGCCCAGACTGGAAGAAGGCTATTGTTACTCTAACTGAAGATTCCAAGACAATAGAGTTCTTCGAGGGCATGGTATAAGCCCGAAATCAGACAAAAGGAGTGTAACGCGAAATGGCGATAAAAACCTATAAGCCAACAACGCCCTCAAGGCGGCACATGACTGTTCTGGACTTTTCGGGGCTATCCAAAGTTAAGCCCGAAAAGAGTCTGGTTGAAGTCATAAAGAAGACAGCCGGTCGCAACTCGTATGGACGCATAACCGTACGTCATCACGGCGGCGGTGCGAAGCGGAAGTATCGCATCATCGACTTTAAGCGCGACAAGACCGATATGAGTGCAGTTGTTCAAACCCTGGAATACGATCCTAACCGTACTGCAAATATCGCTCTAATCAAATATGAAGACGGAACTCTTGCATATATTATTGCACCGGTTGGACTAAAGGTTGGAGATACAGTTATCTCTAGCGCAAACGCCGACATAAAACCCGGAAACTGTCTGCCGATTGAGAATATTCCGACCGGAACCTTTATCCACAATATTGAGCTGTATCCCGGAAAAGGAGCTCAGCTTGCTCGTTCGGCAGGTACAGCAGCACAGTTGATGGCAAAAGGTGATAAGATGGCTCAAGTCCGTCTGCCCTCAGGTGAGGTCCGCATGGTTCCTATGAACTGTAAGGCCACTGTGGGACAGGTCGGGAACATAGACCATGAGAACGTACACATCGGTAAGGCAGGACGTAAACGCCATATGGGCATCCGCCCAGGTGTTCGCGGATCTGCAATGAACCCGGTCGATCACCCGCACGGAGGCGGAGAAGGTAAGGCACCTATCGGACTTCCAAGTCCTGTCACGCCGTGGGGTAAACCGACCTTGGGTTACAAGACCCGTAAGAAGAAACATCGCACAGACAAGTACATTGTCAAGCGTCGCGGCAGCAAGTAGAGGGGAGTAGGCTATTCATGAGTAGAAGTGTTAAGAAAGGACCTTTCGTAGCACCGGAACTTTTCAAGAAGATTGAGAAAATGAATCAGTCCGGCGAAAAGAAAGTCATAAAGACCTGGTCGAGGGCCTCGACCATCTTCCCCCAGTTTGTGGGGCACACGATTGCTGTCCACGATGGTCGTAAGCATGTGCCGGTTTACATTACCGAAGACATGGTTGGCCATAAGCTTGGTGAGTTTGCTCCGACAAGGACCTTTAGGGGCCATGCCGGCAGTAAGACCTCGAGATAAGGAGGAGCGTGAGTATGGAAGCAAGAGCACATTTAAAGCATGCGCGCATCTCCCCGAGAAAGGTTAAGATCGTATGTGACTTGATCCGGGGTAAAGATATAGTTACCGCACGTGCAATATTGAAGCAGACGCCCAAGGCTGCTTGTGAACATCTGCTGAAGCTCCTTGACAGCGCAGTAGCTAACGCAGAGAATAACTATGAGATGGATACCCAGAACCTTTATGTTTCCGAGGTTTTTGCGTGCCCAGGCCCCATTCTCAAGAGGATTAGGCCTAGAGCTCATGGGCGGGCATATCGCATAAATAAGCGGACGTCGCACATCACAATTACGCTTAGGGAAAAGGAATAACAGGAGGTAGTTATGGGTCAGAAAGTTAATCCACACGGACTGCGAGTCGGCATAATCAGAGACTGGGATTCCAGATGGTATGCATCCGACGAGAAGGTCGGAGATCTCCTATACGAAGACTATAAGATCCGCACATACCTCAAAGAAACACTGTATTCAGCCGGTGTTCCCAAGATTGAGATTGAGCGTGACTCCGCAAGAGTCAGAATATTCCTGCACACTGCCCGTCCGGGTATGGTAATAGGAAGAGGCGGATCAGAGATAGAGAAGCTTAGAGCAAAACTGGAAAAGATGCTCGGCAAGCCCGTATCTCTGAACATAGTAGAGATCAGATCTCCCGATCTTAACGCGCAACTGGTTGCGGAGAATATCGCGTCACAGTTAGAGAAGCGTATTTCTTACCGTCGTGCTATGAAACAGGCGATGGGGCGCGCTATGAGACAGGGAGCTAGAGGAATAAAGACAAATGTTTCGGGTCGTCTTGGCGGCGCTGAGATTGCACGCTCGGAGCATTATCACGAAGGAACTATACCACTGCAGACACTGCGTGCCGACATTGACTATGGCTTCGCAGAGGCAAAGACAACATACGGCCGTATCGGCGTAAAGGTATGGATCTACAAAGGTGAGGTACTGCAGACATCCGGACGTAAGCTGACACGTTCACTCGAACCTCAGCGTCCGAGAAGCGACCGCCGTCGCGATCGCCGTCAAGGTGGTAATCGCCGCCCACAGGACAGGAACAACAGAACAAATAATGCAGGAGGAAACCGTGGCAACGGACCCCGCAGGGAAGGAGGAGGCCGCTGATGCTTCTGCCTAAGAGAGTTAAATATCGCAAACATCAGAGAGGACGTATGAAGGGCAAGGCAAACCGCGGAAATTCCATAACTTATGGTGATTTCGCACTGGTTGCAATGGAGCCCGCCTGGATTACCTCTAATCAGATTGAAGCAGCACGTGTTGCGATGACCCGCTATACGAGACGTGGCGGACAGGTCTGGATCAAGATATTCCCCGACAAGCCGGTAACTGAAAAGCCCGCCGAGACCCGCATGGGTTCCGGAAAAGGAGCTCCCGACCATTGGGTTGCGGTTGTAAAACCCGGGAGAGTTATGTTTGAGATTGCCGGAGTATCTGAAGAGTTGGCCCGTGAGGCAATGCGCCTAGCCTCCCACAAGCTTCCGATAAAATGCAAATTCCTGAGGCGCCAAGATGTGACTGGTGGTGACGTAAATGAAGGCTAAAGAGATTAGAAAGATGTCGCCTGAAGAACTGAACAAGAAGTTGGGCGAGTTAAGGAACGATCTCTTTCAATTGAGACTACAGCACGCCACAAATCAATTAGACAATCCACTGCGGATAAAAGCCGTCAAAAGAGACATCGCACGAGTTCAGACAATTATCCGCGAGAATCAATTAAGTAATGTTTAGTGCCCGCAAAGGAGGAAATTGACATATGAGCGAAAGAAACTTCCGAAAAACAATGACGGGCACAGTCGTGTCCGATAAGATGGATAAAACAATAGTCGTTGCTGTCCAGCACAGAGTTAAGCATCCTCTCTATAAGAAGATCATTAAGAGGACCTACAAGCTGAAAGCACACGACGAGCATAATGAATGCTCTGTAGGCGACAAGGTAAAGGTCATGGAGACCCGCCCCCTCTCCAAAGAAAAGAGATGGCGCCTTACAGAGATCATTCAGAAAGCACAGTAAGGGGGTAAATCCATGATTCAACAGGAATCTCGACTCCGTGTTGCTGACAACACCGGCGCCAAAGAGATTAAATGCATCAGAGTTCTCGGAGGCACCGGGCGCAGATACGGCAACATCGGTGATGTTATTGTTGCATCGGTGCGAAAGGTAACACCGGGAGGCGTTGTTAAAAAAGGCGAAATAGTCAGAGCTGTTATAGTTCGCACAGCAAAAGGCGTTCGCCGCCCGGATGGAACCTATGTGCGCTTTGACGATAATGCGGCTGTCATTATCAGGGAAGATAAGAATCCCAGGGGAACACGTATCTTTGGTCCCATCGCCCGGGAGCTGCGTGAGAAGGACTATATGAAAATCCTTTCACTGGCCCCTGAAGTGCTATAGGGGGAGGATAAACCATGAAATTACATGTAAGAACAGGTGATACCGTAGTTGTTCTCTCCGGGAAGGACGTCGGGAAAGAGGGTAAAATACTCGCATCCGACCCGTCCACCGGTATGGTGCTGGTTGAAGGGATAAACATCGTATCCAGGCATCAAAAGCCACGTAGGCAGGGAGAAACCGGCGGAATAATCGAGAGAGAGGGCTATATCCGCGCAAGTAAAGTCATGCGCGTTTGCCCAAAGTGTAACAAGCCAACTCGTCTTGCCCATAGGTTTGATGATGATGGCGTAAAGACCCGCATGTGCAAAAAATGCGGCGCAGATATATAAAGGAGGAGGATGAAAGATGAACGCACCCCGCTTAAAGGAAATATATGCTGAGTCAGTCGTCCCCGCTCTGATGAAGAAGTTCGAATACTCCAATGTAATGGAGATTCCAAAGATTGAAAAGGTAGTTATTAGCGTTGGCTGCGGAGACTGCCGGGATAACCCCAAAATGCTGGATGCTGTAGTAAACGATATCAGCATAATCAGCGGACAGAAAGCAGTTGTAACCAGGGCCAAAAAGTCAGTCGCGAACTTCAAACTTCGTGAAGGCATGCCCGTCGGTGTCAAGGTGACACTACGCAGCGCACGTATGTGGGAGTTTTTGGACAGGCTGCTGAATGTGGCGCTCCCAAGAGTCAGAGACTTCCGCGGAGTCAGCCCTAACGCCTTCGACGGTAGAGGAAACTACGCTTTGGGATTAACCGAACAGCTGATTTTCCCAGAGATCGACTATGACAAGATCGAAAAGATACGCGGTATGAACATTGTAATTTGTACTACCGCAAAGACAGATGAAGAGGCACGTGAGCTGCTAAGGCTTATCGGAGTGCCCTTCGTAAAATCCTGAGGAGGCACATATGGCTAAAAAATCTTTGATTTTGAAGCAGCAGGCAGATCCCAAATTTTCATCACGTAAATACAATCGTTGTAACATTTGCGGCCGCCCGCATGCTTACCTTCGGAAATTCGGCGTGTGCCGAATCTGCTTTAGGGAGCTTGCCTACAAAGGCCAGATCCCCGGCGTAAAAAAAGCCAGTTGGTAAGGAGGCAGAACTATGCACGTAACCGATCCCATTGCGGATATGCTAACCCGCATAAGAAATGCTAGTGCTGCAAAGCACAATACGGTAGACATACCCGCTTCAAATATGAAAAAAGCAATAGCTGAGATACTGCGCGAAGAGGGATACATTGTCGCTTATCAGCTAATCGAGGACGGCAAGCAGGGCATAATTCGCATCACGCTGAAATATGTGGAAGGCAAGGAGCGGGCCATAACAGGTCTGCGCCGAGTTTCCAAGCCCGGTCTTCGAGTTTATGTTGGAACAGATGAGCTTCCAAAGGTATTAAATGGACTAGGTATTGCAATAATTTCGACACCGCAGGGCGTTATGACCGACAAGGCAGCAAGACGTGCTCATGTCGGCGGAGAAGTCCTTGCGTTTGTCTGGTAGGAGGTACGGCATGTCAAGAATAGGTAAGAACCCAATCGCCGTGCCTGCAGGAGTTCAAGTAACACTTGATAATGAAAATACTGTAACCGTTAAAGGGCCCAAAGGAACCCTGGTACAGTCATTCAATCCTGCTATTTCGATTGATATCGACGGCGACACTATACAGGTAACCAGACCTAATGATGCTAAGGAAAATCGCTCCCTTCATGGACTTACTCGCACACTGCTAAACAATATGATCGTCGGTGTGACCGAGGGATTCAAGAAGGAGCTACAGATCGAGGGAGTTGGATACAGAGCTCAAAAACAGGGTAACCAACTTATCATGAATCTAGGATTTTCCCATCAGATCGTATTCGAGGAGAGCGGAGACCTCTCAATTGAAGTTCCCGCACCAAACAGAGTAATAGTCAGTGGTCCCAATAAGCAAAAAGTTGGACAGCTGGCTGCGGAAATCCGCATGAAACGTCCGCCTGAGCCATACAAGGGCAAGGGTGTACGTTACGCGGGTGAGATCGTACGCCGCAAAGAGGGTAAAACCGGCGTAAAGAAGGCTTAAAGTGAGGTGTGCCTAAATGGTAAGAAAAGTTGATTCAAATGCCCAACGATTGCACAGGCACAAGAGAATTCGCGGTAAGATTTCGGGTACACCCGAAAAACCCCGTCTTTGCGTATTTCGCAGTCTGTCGCATATTTATGCTCAACTGATCGATGATGTAAACGGAAAAACGATCGCAGCCGCGTCCTCCCTTGACAAGAGCATCTCTGCAGATGGCTCAAAGAAGGACACTGCCAGGGAAGTCGGCAAGCTCATAGCTGAGCGCGCCAAGGCTTGCGGCATAGAAACCGTTGTGTTTGACCGCGGCGGTTACATCTATCACGGACGCGTTCAGGAGCTTGCTGAAGGTGCTCGTGAAAACGGCCTAAAGTTTTGACGGGAGGGTAGACATAATTTATGGCTTATAATAAAGCGTTAGGACTTGATCCGGATACTCTTGAGCTTAAAGAAAAGGTTGTTTCACTTAACCGTGTAGCCAAGACCGTAAAAGGTGGACGAATATTCAAGTTTTCGGCCCTTGTGGTTGTTGGTGATGAGAACGGCATAGTCGGATTTGGGCTTGGAAAGGCATCCGAGGTGCCCGATGCAATTCGTAAGGGTATTGAGGACGCAAAGAAGAATCTTGTGAGAATCAATCTCTACGGAACTACAATTCCGCATGAGGTAATTGGAAAGTTTGGCGCAGGCGAGGTAATAATCAAGCCCGCTGCACCCGGTACTGGTGTTATCGCAGGAGGACCGGTACGTGCAGTCATGGAAGCTGCCGGTATCCGCGACGTTCGTACTAAGTCTCTGCGTTCGAACAACCCGCAGAACGTTGTAACCGCCACTATGCAAGGTCTTTTGTCACTGAAGTCAGCTGAAGGCGTTGCTAAAGTGCGTGGAAAAACACCTGCGCAGATATTAGGTTAAGGAGGTCCGTGGACAATGGCAAACCTGAAAATCACGTTGAAAAGAAGTCTGATCGGACGTCTGAGCAAACACAGGGAAATTGCTGCATCGCTTGGTCTGCGTAAGATCAACGATACAACAGTACAACCCGATAACCCTTCCACTCGAGGCAAGATAGCAAAGATTGGCTATATGCTCGAAGTTGAGGAAGTTCAATAAGGAGGCGCAATATGAAATTGCATGAACTTGCCCCCACCCCGGGTTCCACCAAGACAAGAAAGCGCAAAGGGCGCGGGCCGGGCACAGGCAATGGCAAGACGGCCGGTCGCGGCCACAAGGGTTTGCTGGCCCGTTCGGGCGGCGGAGTACGCCCCGGATTTGAGGGAGGCCAGATGCCTCTTGCCAGGCGTCTTCCGAAGCGCGGTTTTGTCAATAAATTTGCAAAACAGTATACCGCTGTTAACGTCAATGCTCTTGAAGTATTCGATGACGGAAGTGTTGTAGACGCCGAAGCAATGCTATCAAGAGGAATTATTAGTAAAGTTCAGGACGGCGTTAAGATCCTTGGGAACGGGGATCTAACTAAAAAGCTGACGGTCAAGGCGACCGGGTTTTCAGAAGCCGCCCGCCGGAAGATCGAAGCAGCCGGAGGAAAGACAGAGGAGGTATAGAATTGTTTGAGACAATACGCAATGCGTGGAAAATACCCGACTTGCGAAAGAAATTATTGTTTACGCTATTCATACTCCTAATCTACCGCTTCGGGGCTTCAATTCCGGTACCATATATAGATCAGAACGCCCTACAGGTGATGTTCTCAGATACATTCTCCAATACATTCTTCGGATTTATGGATGTGATGTCCGGCGGAGCATTCTCATACGCTACCGTCTTCGCACTTTCGATACAGCCCTACATTAACGCATCCATCATAATGCAGCTTCTTGGAGTAGCAATACCAGCTCTAGAGCGTATGCAAAAGGATGAGGGAGAAGAGGGAAAGAAGAAAATTGCTTCCATCACCCGGTATGTTACAGTGGCAATAGCGTTGCTCACCGGATTTGCATATTACACTACAATTAGCAACATGGGATTTGTGACTGAATCAGGTTTCTTTATAGGTTTAGTCATTGTCCTATCCTTCACAGCTGGCTCTGCATTTATTATGTGGTTAGGCGAGCAGATAACCGAATTTGGAATTGGAAACGGCATATCCATCATACTATTTACTTCAATAGTATCCCGATTCCCAGCTATGGTATCTTCTATAAGCAACTACTTGCGGGATGGGACTATCGATTGGTATGTTGTTGTAATCATTGGGGTCCTAATGGTGATAGCAGTAGCATTTGTAGTATTCATTACAAATGCTGAACGCAGAATACCGGTTCAGTATGCAAAGAGAGTTGTTGGGCGCAAGATGTACGGAGGACAGTCGACACATCTACCTCTAAAGGTTAATATGTCTGGTGTTTTGCCCGTAATATTTGCACAGTCCATCGCCACTTTCCCTGCAACAATAGCTGCATTTTTCCCTGCCCCTAAGGAAGGCTCATTCTGGCATGGCGTGCTCAACTCCATCAGCAACACTTCATTGGTCTATGCCTTGATTCTCTTCATCCTGATAATTGGATTCAGCTACTTCTACACTGCGATTCAGTTTAATCCACAGGAGATCGCGAACAACATGAAGAAAAACGGCGGATTTATCCCCGGATTCAGACCAGGTAAGCCGACTTCTGACTTCATAAACAAGGTTCTGAGTAAGATTACATTGTTTGGTGCGCTGTTCCTCGCGATTATCGCCATTACACCCATCATACTCAATAAAGTTATCGACATGCCCGGTCTCTCCATAGGAGGAACCTCGCTGCTGATCGTTGTAGGAGTTGCGCTCGAGACAGTCAAAGAGCTCGAAGCTCAAATGATGATGCGCCACTACAAGGGCTTTTTGGAGTAAGGGAGCATAGGGATGAAACTCATTCTACTAGGCGGCCCCGGCTCCGGCAAAGGAACTCAAGCAGAACTCCTGAGCAAGGCTCTGTCAATACCATCCATCTCCACAGGTGATATTTTTCGTAAGGCCATAGACAGTGGCACAGAAGTTGGAAAGGTTGTCGGCGAGTACATTAATGCAGGAAAGCTCGTACCAGATGAGATTGTTTTGGAAACAGTCTATCAGAGGCTGGCCTGCGAGGACACCGCTAATGGGTATATACTTGACGGTTTCCCGAGAACAACCATTCAAGCAGAAGCTATCGATACGTTTGACGAGTGTGATTATGTCGTTTCGCTGGAAGTACCTGATGAAGTGATCGAAAAACGATTAACTGGCAGGCGAGTCTGTAGCGGTTGTGGGAAAACATATCACATACTGTATGATGAAGCAGCTGTTGTGGGTATTTGTGAGGTCTGCGGTAAAGAGCTGGTAACTCGGAAGGATGACAATCCGACAACGGTTCGCCAACGCCTTGAGATTTATCACAAACAAGCCCAACCGCTTAAAGACCACTACAGAAAAAAGGGTAAGCTCCGGGAGATTGACGGGAGCGGAGATGCTAAGACAATCAGAGACCTTATCTTGAAGGAACTGGGCGCTGAGATATGATGATTAACATTAAATCACTATCCGAGATAGAGTTGATGCGTAGAGCCGGAAAAATCTCAAAGAATGCACTTATAGTGGCAGGAAAGCTCATGAAGCCTGGCACAACAACTGCAGAGGTTGATCACGCTGTCGAGCAGTACATTCTGTCTGAAGGAGCAACGCCCTCCTTCAAAGGTTACGGAGGATTCCCTGCAAGTGCCTGCATATCGGTAAACGAAGAAGTAATCCATGGAATACCGGGTGACCGTGTCATGCAGTCCGGAGATATCGTTTCCGTTGATGTAGGGGCTTGCTACGAAGGCTACCATGGAGACTGTGCGGCAACATTTGCTGTCGGAGACGTTTCCGAAGACAAAAAGGCGCTGATTGAAGTCACCAGACAAAGCTTCTATGAAGGCATCAAATTTGCAAGACCGGGATATCGAATATCCGACATCTCAAGCGCTATCCAGGCATATGCCGAATCGCAGGGGTACTCTGTAGTTCGACAGTACGTCGGACATGGTATTGGAACCTCCCTGCATGAGGCACCGGAAGTTCCGAATTTCGGAAGACCCGGATATGGCCCCCGGCTAATTCCCGGTATGACACTCGCTGTCGAACCTATGATCAATATGGGAGTCTACGATGTACGTGTGCTCTCAGATGATTGGACAGTCGTAACTGTTGACGGAATGCCGTCGGCCCACTATGAAAACACAATTCTTATCACTGATAACGAACCTGAGATATTAACGTTAAGTAATGAGATTTGTGAGATATGTTACCTTTGATTTCTGATGTAAGGAGGATGCGTTTGTGGCAAAAGAAGATGTCATTGAATTGGAAGGCACTGTAGTTGAAGCATTACCAAATGCTATGTTCCAAGTTGATATTGGAAACGGACATCAGATACTGGCTCATATTTCCGGTAAGCTCAGGATGAACTTTATCCGTATACTGCCGGGGGACAAAGTGACCGTTCAGATGTCACCCTACGACCTTACCAAAGGGAGAATTACCTGGAGATCTAAGTAAGCATTAATATATAAGAGTTCGATTATTCAAACACGAGCGGACCGCTCGCTCGTTAACTGATAACGCAGCGGTATCACCGCACGGAGTTATGGAGGTTTATAATGAAAGTCAGACCGTCTGTAAAGCCCATGTGCGAGAAATGTAAAGTAATTCGCCGCAAGGGCAGAGTAATGGTTATCTGCGAAAACCCCAAGCATAAGCAGAGACAAGGTTAACAGGAGGTGCTTGTAAAATATGGCGCGAATAGCCGGTATTGACCTGCCAAGAGACAAAAGAATTGAGGTTGGCCTCACTTATATCTATGGCATTGGCAGCAAGCTTTCAAAAGATATCCTAGCAGCGACCGGAGTTGATCCGGATACGCGAGTTAAAGATTTGACCGAGGACGAGGCATCACGACTTCGTGATTATATCGAGAAGAACTACCATGTTGAGGGAGATCTTCGTCGCGATGTAGCGATGAATATCAAGAGGCTCAACGAGATTGGATGCTATCGCGGCCTCCGTCATCGCAGAGGCCTGCCTGTGCGCGGGCAGCGTACAAAAACCAATGCACGCACACGCAAAGGACCCAAGCGCATAGTTACAGGTAAGAGAAGGTAAGGAGGAATTAATGTAATGGCAGCACCCAGAAGACGTACTGCAACAACAAGGAAGCGTCGTGAACGCAAGAATATTGAAAGAGGCGCCGCACACATCAGCTCTTCCTTCAACAACACCATGGTTACCATAACCGATCTCCACGGCAATGCCCTATCTTGGGCGTCTGCAGGCGGCCTTGGTTTCCGCGGTTCAAGAAAGTCCACACCATTTGCAGCACAGTCTGCCGCTGAAACGGCAGCTAAGGCAGCTATGGAGCATGGACTCAAGACCGTCGAGGTCTACGTAAAGGGACCCGGTTCCGGTCGTGAAGCAGCAATTCGCGCACTACAGGCTGCAGGGTTGGAGGTCAACATGATTAAAGACGTCACCCCCATCCCACACAATGGATGCCGTCCGCCTAAGCGCAGACGCGTCTGATGATTATGGAGGTGTAACAATAGATGGCAAGATATACTGATGCTGTTTGCCGGCTTTGCCGCCGAGAGGGGCAAAAACTGTTTCTAAAGGGTGACCGCTGCTATTCGAGCAAGTGCCCTGTTGACAGACGTTCCTATCCCCCAGGACAACATGGACAGGGGCGTAGAAGGCAGCTTAGCGAATACGGCCTACAGACTCGTGAAAAACAGAAGGCTCGCCGCTACTATGGCGTTCTCGAGAGCCAGTTTAGAAATTACTTCAAAATGGCAGTGAGAAGACCGGGAGTTACCGGAACAAACCTGCTTCAAATACTTGAATGCCGCCTTGATAATGTTGTATATCGTCTCGGCATGGCAATGTCCCGACCGGAAGCTCGACAGCTCGTACGTCATGGGCACTTTACCGTAAACGGACGCAAGGTAAACATCCCTTCCTACTTAGTTAAAGTAGGCGATGTGATTGCGCTTAAGTCATCTAGCCGCAATCTTGAGAAGTTTAAGATTGTGCTGGAGACAAACGAATCAAGGACACCGCCAAAGTGGCTTGACCTGAATCGTGAAGCGGTACAAGGAACAGTAACCGCACTACCCGAGCGTGATGATATCGACTTCCCGATTGAGGAACACCTAATTGTCGAGTTGTATTCTAAGTAATCCGTATTATATGTCTCATATATATTTTTCACGGTTTCTAAGAATTGGAAAAGCTGGTAACTTGACGAAGGAGGGTGTACGTCAATGGTAGAAATTGAAAGGCCGAGAATTGAATGCCTGGGTTCTGAAGATGATTTGTCGTACGGCAAGTTTGTGGTTGAGCCCCTTGAGCGCGGATACGGCACCACTTTGGGAAATTCACTCAGACGAGTTCTGTTGTCATCGCTACCCGGCACCGCCGTCACCAGTATTAAGATAGCTAATGTACAGCATGAGTTTTCAACCATACCCGGAGTTAAAGAGGACGTTACGGAGATCGTGCTCAATGTCAAGGGGATTGTGGCAAAGCTTCACGGTCCCGGTCCAAAAACGGTTTATATCGAAGCCATGGGAGCTCGTGATGTTCTAGCCGGCGACATTAAGACGGACGGTGAGGTTGAAATTCTTAACCCCGAACATCATATAGCAACCCTCGGACCGAACGCCGGCCTAAGTATGGAACTTACACTGAGCAACGGCCGCGGATACGTTCCGGCTGAAAGAAATAAACCACCCCGTGCAATAATCGGAGTTATACCGGTAGATTCCTTGTACTCACCGGTAAGTAGGGTCAACTACTCGGTGGAGAACA
This sequence comes from Clostridiales bacterium, assembly GCA_012520195.1. Classification (GTDB taxonomy): domain Bacteria; phylum Bacillota; class Clostridia; order Oscillospirales; family JAAYOS01; genus JAAYOS01. Next base: position 12,774 of record JAAYOS010000009.1, read on the forward strand.
CCCGTGTAGGGAATATGACCGATTTTGACAAATTGACTCTTGAGGTGTGGACGAACGCAACAATATCGGCAAGAGATGCAGTGAGCTTGGGCTCTAAGATACTGTCTGATCACCTGAACCTGTTCACTGACCTGTCCGAATCGATAAGTTCCAAGTCTACAGTTGTCGAGAAGACCGAAGCACAGCGCGATAAGGTTCTCGAAATGACAATTGAAGAGCTTGACCTTTCTGTTCGTTCCTTTAATTGCCTTAAACGAGCGGGTATCAATACAGTTGAAGAACTGATAAGTAAGACTGAGGCCGACATGATGAAGGTCCGCAATCTTGGACGGAAGTCTCTTGATGAGGTTGTCTCAAAGCTTGAAGCCATGGATCTCAGTCTTGCCAGTGAGGAAAGCTGAGAAGATACCATTTCCTTTCACAATGATTTGATACCTTAAGGAGGTAAAATTCGATGCCCAGGAAATTGGGAAGAGCATCTGCTCATCGCCGTGCGGACTTGAGAGCAATGGTAACATATCTGCTCGAGAGCGGAAGAATCCAGACAACCGTAACCCGAGCAAAGGAAGTAGCACCGATTGCTGAGAAGATGGTTACCTTAGGCAAGAAGAATACGCTTGCCTCAAGACGCCGCGCTTTAGCATATATAACAAAAGAAGATGTCGTAAAGAAGCTGTTCGATGAGGTTGCTCCAAAGTATGCTGACCGTAACGGTGGATACACACGCATTATGCGTATCGGCCCCCGTCGCGGTGATGCTGCTGAGATGGCAATACTAGAACTCGTAGACGACAAATAGTAATTATCACTGAAATTATCATTGTTAATGTTGATTTCCGTGGCTAGTAATGTAAACGTAAGTTTGACAAGGATACTCACTATGACAGTGTGAGTTTCCACGGTCTGTAGTTTTTGCAAAAGTTACAGCGTATCATATTAGCGCCGCTCCAATCGGAGCGGCGCTTTTGTGTGCACTTTGTTATGCCTCTATGTCAAGAATCTTTGCCAATTGAAGTCAAATTTACTGGGGATTTGCGGTTATAAGCTTTTTCCAAACGCAAGGGTTAGAAACCCAGTTCTGCTAACCAGCCAACTGCGAGATCTGCCCAACGTGCTGTACGAGGAAAGTCTGGTGTTTCGTCCTTCCCATTATAGAGCCCACCACCATGAGGACCGTTGGCAAATGTATGTACCTCAAAAGGAATACCTCTGTCTGCCAGTTCTTTTCCAAAAATCATGGCGGAACGTGGGTCGTCCTCGTGTGTCTGAAAGATAAAGAATGGCGGGCAATCATAACGAAGATTCTTAACATTGTCAAACTGTGCTATTTCATTTTGCTTTTTTATATCGTACCCAAGACCGCCAGCGCTTGATGCTGGAGACATGGCACCATAGAGGATCAGTGCAGCATCGGGTCTGCTGGAGACTCTTTCTATTGGGTCATTTGCGTCAGGGTTTCCATAATCGAAGCGTGTTGCGGTATATGCCGATACCATTCCACCAGCTGAGAATCCTCCAATTGCTATCTTATCAGAGGGGATACCGAATCTATCTGCATTTGCCCGTAAGAAACGAACGGCTCTCAAACCGTCATCACAGCCGGTCTCACGCGAGTGGGGATTTACCCGATAATCAAGAATCGCAGCATTAAGGCCTGCCCCGTAGAAATACTCTGCAACAGGCTTTGCCTCGTTAAAAGACTTAAACATAAAGCCTCCGCCAGCGCAGATAATTACAGTGCCGCGATTGCTGTCCTTAACAGGATATAGCGCAAGCCTCGGCTGACTTCCTGTTGCCTCGGGATTCCAATTAGGTGCATCGCCCTCCCAGAGGTCATAGACTGGGACACCTTCTGAGTTGATCTCATCCCACATATTCGCCCACTGGCGGCCACGAATCTCCCTGAACTCTTGCAGTCTTTTTGGGTCAATCCTATCCATAAAATTACCTCGTGATTCCTTTCAAAGTTGTTTATTAATAGAAGTAGCTGCTAACCGCTGTTGTAGCGGTCATGGCCCATGTTCCGAACAGAAGCGCTGTGAATAAGCCAGGCCAGACGCTGTTTGTTTTCTGGCTGACATATACATTGAGTGCGTTACCAACGCCAATACCGATGACCATTGGAAGAATCCCGATTCCAAGGATGTATAGCCTGTTAACCTTAAACATAGGAAGGATAACATTATGCACATTCAGCACATAGACAAACACAACCCAGAGAACTAAGAGACCTCCGACTGCGATTGCTGTAAAGATGGCAACATTCTTAGCAGTTGTCTTAGCAGTGCCATCGCCGATGAGGCCGAGTGCCCTTGCGGCCAAGGTACTACTGAGGAAGTATGGCGTTAAGAATAAAAAGTAAACAAGGAAAATGAAAGTGCGATTTGCATCAATAGTCCTCAGCATAAAGGTTGCAATGTGCAATCCTTGCTGGGTGTAGTGTGATGCAAATGCCATTAGCAGGTAACCACTTCCGACAACAGTCAAGCCGTACAGCAGTGATTTCAAGATGTAACCAAAGCAAAATTTCTTTGTGTCAGAGGATGCAAAACCATAGTTTCTGAAATCTCCTCCATTTTTCTTTCCATATGTAAAATGATAGAAGATAAAGAATGCAAATAATACGATAGACAGGAGCCACTGCCAGCAAATCCAGGCGCTGACATTGCCCTCAAGCAGCCATAATGATTTGACGGGGATGCCTAGGAATGTTTCCTGTGGTAACTTGCCTGTTGCATAGAGTGCTGGAGGCAGAATAACAAGGAGCCCCAGTGCTAAGAACCAACGCCAACTATATTTCTTGTAGCCGACGTTCTTAAGTGGCTGTAGCTCTAAGCTTGCAAATACTTTAGTCTTCATTAGAGCAACCGCGACAATTGCCATAATCGCAACAATTGAAGCGAACTCAAGAAAGTAGCCAATATCGTGCCACTGCCACACTGTAGAAATGCTCTTGTAGTCATCATAGGAGTTGATGCCAGCATCCAGACCAAGACCAACATGGCTAGTGACAGCGTAGATAACAGTCTTCACCGCATCTTGATCAACTAAGTAATATGCATGGCAAGAATCAGGCATATAAGCAGTTCGTCTATATGTATTTCCATCGGTTCCTGTTACAGTATAGACTTTGTTCAATTCAAGTTCTGGCAGCTCTTCAGCGGGTGTCTCGTAATCGTTATAAAACATTCGTTTAAGCTGCTCAACCTGGAAATGGCTCCAGTTGGTATCCCCAACTGCTCTAGCTAAAGCAGATTCATCGGAGTCTCCTAAGATGTTGACGAAATTGAAGTTGTGCTCAGTGATACTGTTGGGGCCATACATATTCATACCAATGTTTACCTGCAGAAAAATATCTTCCTGATTATCAATAGCAAACCCAACGGTATGCATACCACCGCCTGAGTGCCCCATGGTAACGATGCGGTCGGTATCAACATAGTTGAAGAATTTGACTGTATTCCAAATTGTGTTGAGTCCTCTTTTGCCATAACCGGAGATACCGGAGTTACCTTCCGAATCTCCAGTCGGAACATCTGACCCGGCTTGTGCAGCATAATCATATGTCACAACAACATAACCTCTGCGAGACAATTCGATAGCATACGAACTGGTCTGTTCGAGCATATCACTGCCGCCGTGAGCAATAATTGCCAGAGGTGCTTTATTTTCTGCTGTGACATTCTTCGGTTTGTAAAGCAGAGTGTGTATTTTATCGCCGTCTGCCGTTACAAGATTTAGATCGGTAATTTCTACTTTGCCCCAACTTGTAGAAGTTCCAATGATTAGTACCAATGATGTAGCGAAAATCAGAGCTACTAAAATTAGGGCCATGCTCATTCGTGTTAGTTTTCTCATAGTGTTTCCCCCTTTCTCTTTCAAACTTGCTATAAAAGTTTCTTAGCTCAACATTGTGTATGTTGGCGGGCATGACTATATAGTGAGAGTAGTTTAGGAAGTGCGGGCTACGAAAAAATTACAACCATTGATGTTATGATGATAGCGATTTGGGGTTTCTGCACAATACTTGTGTTATACATTATACCAAAACAGGGTAAGTTTTCAACTGAAACCATAAAAATGTAATAAAACCGGTCTGTTAAAACAAGTAGGTGGTGCTGTTTCCGTAAGTTCAAAATTCAGAATAATCGTATGCAAAAAGAGATATACCTGTCTCCCTTAAGAGTTGCTCAGAAAGTACACGCCTATGATATAAACGGTTATTGCGCAGAATATTGAGTTGTGTGTAGCTCGTCAACCTAATATCAAAGTTCTTGCGCAGAATTTAGAGTTGTGTGTGGATCCTCTTTGTGACACATATAGCACACCGCATATTCTATATCACACTCCGCATAAAAGTGCCGATATTAACCTTGAGGGTCACACAACACTGCGATTTTTGCGCATATTTTGCACAATATGGTGTGCACAGCATATTCGCAAATTACATCAGTATGATGGTGTGATATGATGGTGTAGATGGGATAAGGAGAAAAACTTAAGCCTGTCTCAAGCCTGTCTCTGTCTTGCTATAAGATGCTGATATATGATAAAATATAAGGTGGCGGTAGTTGTAATAGACTTCGCACGATAGAGAGTTCGCACTATCACGACAGAGAGTTCGCACCATCACGATAGAGAATTTGCACTATCACGATAGAGAATTCGCGCGATCACTACAGAGAATTCGCACAATCACGATAGAAAATTCTCAAGACATTGTTTAGAAACGGAGACATATATGGACAAGTATATCTCATCTCTTTCGCAGGAGTTCAAGCTCAGAAGCGAGCATGTTAAGAATATTCTGGATCTTCTCGAAGACGGAAACACGATCCCATTTATTGCGCGTTACCGCAAAGAGCTGACCGGGTCTGTGGATGACCAGACATTGCGGTCTCTCTCTGAGCGGTACTCATATCTCCTCGGTTTGGATACACGCAGGCAGGAGATATACAAGCTCATAGATGAGCAGGGGAAGATGACAGAAGAGCTTGAAAAGGCAATAGAGAGTGCTACCATTCTCGCTGAACTTGAGGACATATATCGTCCATACAGGCAGAAGCGCCGCACAAGGGCAACAGTTGCAAAGGAGAAGGGTCTTGAGCCGTTGGCAGATGTGATCTTTGAGCAGGATAAGAGTAATGGAGATCCTGATGCACTTGCCTTAGAGTTCATCGACGAAGAAAAAGGTGTAGAGACTGCAGAGGACGCCATTAAAGGTGCCCTGGACATAATAGCAGAGCGTATTTCAGATGACGCCTCAGTGCGTAAAGCGATACGCGAGTATTGCATGAGGTATGCAATTATAGAAGTTAAGGCTACGACAGAGGAGGATTCTGTATACAGCACTTATTACGATTTTTCCTCAGCTGTGGAGAAGCTACAGAGTCACCAGACGCTTGCAATCAACAGGGGAGAGCGTGAGGGGTTCCTAAAGGTTGCCGTCCGTGTTGATGAGTCGGTTACCCGCTCTCTTATGTATAGACGGACACTAAAGGACGGAGGCAGAGCGACAGAGCTTACCCAGGAGGCAGCAGATGACTCCTACTCAAGACTAATATTTCCGTCAATCGAGAGAGAGGTCCGTAATGAACTTACAGAGTCAGCGTCTAAGCAGGCCATAAAAATGTTCGCAATGAATCTCAGAGACCTGTTGATGCAGCCCCCTCTAAAGCGCCGGGTTGTAATGGGATTTGACCCTGCAAATCGAACAGGATGTAAGATTGCAGTTGTAGATGACACTGGGCGCCTGCTAGACACTGCAGTCGTTTACCCAACGGCACCTCACAAACGGATTGAGGAAGCGAGTAGAGAACTAATCCGCCTCATAAACAAGCATGGGGTAGAGGTTATTGCTATCGGAAACGGAACCGCTTCGAGAGAGTCGGAAATATTCGTTGCAGACATGATTACCGAAAACAACCTAGATGTCTCATATATGGTTGTAAGCGAGGCTGGCGCTTCAGTATATTCTGCCTCTAAATTAGCCGCGGAGGAATTTCCTGATTATGACGTGTCGCTTCGCAGCGCTGTTTCAATTGCGCGTCGTCTGCAGGATCCGTTGGCAGAGCTTGTAAAAATCGACCCGAAGGCCATTGGTGTAGGGCAGTATCAGCACGATTTGCCGAAAGCGGCTCTTGACGACTCACTCGGAGGAGTTGTAGAAGATTGTGTAAACAGTGTGGGTGTAAATCTTAACACCGCGTCTGCCCCGTTGCTTTCACATATTTCCGGAATATCCGCGACCGTTTCAAAGAATATAGTCAAGTACCGAGATAGCGTAGGCCAGTTTGAAAGCAGAGCACAACTGTTAGAGGTGTCGAAGCTCGGTCCAAAGACCTATGAGCAGTGTGCCGGCTTCCTGCGTGTCCTGGAAAGTGATAATGTGCTCGATAACACTGCAGTTCATCCCGAGTCCTACGACGCCGCAAGAAAGCTGCTGGATATATTCGAAATATCCGATGAAAGACTGCGCTCCGGCGGCATTCCCGACATCTCCAAAATGGTCGATGAAGCGGGAATGGAAAGTGTGGCTGAGAAGTGTGGAGTCGGAGTCCCAACCCTTAAAGATATTATTAGTGAACTGCAAAAGCCCGGTCGAGACCCACGGGATGAACTGCCACAGCCAATCCTACGAAAGGATGTACTTGACATTTCCGATCTCAAACCGGGTATGAAACTGCAGGGCACGGTCAGGAATGTTATTGATTTTGGCGCATTTGTGGATATTGGAGTTCACCAGGACGGCCTTGTCCACATATCAAAGCTTGCAGATAAATTTGTTAAGCACCCGTCAGAGGTTGTTAGAGTAGGCGATAGGGTAGAGGTAACTGTTTTGTCTGTAGATACTGACAGAAACAGAATCTCTCTGAGCATGCGAGATTAAAGCAGCTCAGCCGAGAATCAATAGGTAGATTCCGTACAGAGAGGACGCTAGTAGACCAAAGACTATTACCGGTCCGGCTATAGTGAACATCTTTGTACAGAGACCTGTGACTATGCCCTCGGACTTGAACTCCATTGCAGGAGAAACCACAGCGTTGGCAAAGCCTGTGATGGGCACGAGAGTACCCGCACCACCCAGCTTTGCAATGTTGTCATAAAGCCGTAGAGCTGTCAACAGCGCACCGAGAAAGACCATAGATACGGCTGTCATGGCGGAGGCGGACTGCTCGTCAGGCATCACGGTGGTAAGGAGATTGTTTATCACTTCTCCTATGGTGCAGATCGTACCGCCGATGAGAAAAGCCAGTAGCATATCTTTGGCCAGAGGGGATTTTGGAGATTTCTCCTTCACAAACTTCGCATATTGCTTTTCAGACATCTTCATATACAGGGCTTCCCCCTTCAAAAAAAGTACGCAAAACAGTTGAGCTGTCTTGCGTACTTTAGTATATGTAGCAGTGTTTTCTTTATTCTGTTTGATTTTTATTGTGCTGTTTGAATTTTATTGTGAAATCGCTTTTGCCATATCTATTGCTGTTTCCAACTGAGTATCAACCACGATCTGGGTGGCTGCAAGCTCTTCAATCGCTCGATTGAGATGATAAATCATATTGCCGCTTGCATAGCCCAAAATGCGAAGATTATTGTCTCTTGCAAAGGACTGCACGGCATAGAGAGTGGATTCATCAAAGATGTTGTCAGGGGTATCTCTAAGATATCCAAGAACGTTTAACCTCAACTCCAGCTCCCTGACCCTGTCCGACTCTTCACCTAAGAAGACAGAATTTCTGTGTGAGAGCTCGCCCAATTTTGGCATCGGATAGGGGGCTTGCTGTTGATATACGGTGTAATCAGGATTAATCCCTTCTCCGTTATAGCTTACACTTCCGGAGAGCTTGATTTCAAAGCTTGTCAGAATGGCCACAGAGCCGTCATCGAGCGTAAAGTGATACTGGCCAAGACCTTTACCGTAGGTAGGTGTTCCGACCACCTCAGCGTAACCGAGGACCTTAAGGGTGCCGGCAAGCACTTCAGCTGCTGACGCGGTGTGCTCGTTTACAAGAACGATCATCTTATCGGGCATCCATCCCAGTCCGTCAGACAAGTAGACATCGTGCCCGCTGTCCCTTGAGTAGATGCTGATGAGTTCCTTGCCTTCTTCGGGTACAATGTAGTTCAGGATGTTCAGAAGTACGTCGAGGCTACCACCAGGGTTATTCCTTACATCAAATATAACTGAAGTGAATCCCATATCAGGTAACACTGTGTACATGTTTGCGAAATCGAGGAAAGTCTTGAAATCGCCGAAGCGTAGAATCTTGATGTAAGCGACACCGTCGCCCATGTTATGTAGTTCAATATTTGATACTTGTATCGCCCTACGTACGATTGTGTATTCAGTAACTGAGGGGAGGTTGTCACGTCTGATAGCAATAGTAACCTCGCTTCCCTCCTCACCTCGGATTTTCGAGGTGAGACTGGACATTGGCAAGAACCTGACATCCTCACCGTCAACTGCGATAATCTCATCTCCCGATAGGATACCGGCCGCCTCTGCGGGGGAGCCCCTAAAGACATTTTTTATGAAATGGCCATCCGTCCGTGAATCGTCCATCTCAACACCTATTCCGACATATTCTGAAGCAGCGGGGTAGAGCTCACTGTAGTCTTCTGCAGAGTAGTAGTGAGAATACCCGTCATGGTTTTCAAAAATATAGTTCACGAACTCTGAGAACTTGTCGGGATTCTCGGTAAAATAGCGCTCAATCGCTTCCGCAATTGGGTCACCGTCATTCGATGAGTAGAGGCCGTATTCTTTGATCAATTCGGCAAGCTCATCTAGTTTCCCTGTATATGTAGATGCGAAAGCGGGCGTTACTGTTATGGAAAACAGTACTATTGTGACGAGCAACATAGATAATAACTTCTTAAGCTTCATGATATGTCCTTTCCGGTTTATTCCAGGGGCGCAGATGTTCGGCGAGAGGCGAGATATGGATATGTGTAGGTTCGTAGCTTTAGCTCAAATTATATGGCTTTGTCTTGCGGACGTTAAGCTTCAAGATGTTGTCCGAAGCAACTGCGTGATCTATTTCAATCGAATAATCGATCTCGATATCGCCGCCGTTTTCGGTGAGATCAGCGTTGACACGATTGGCACTTACACCAATAGTCACTGCACCGAACTCGGTATCGTAGTAGAGTATGTGTTTCTGTCCCTGCTCAAAAACCATATGCGAGGGTACTTCACCCTCACGAATGATTGTTATCCGCCTGTTCGGATCTATTGTCAACGTTGTTGTATATGAATTGGAGCTGTCTGATTCGGCTTCACTGTAAGAGATCGTGTATGTGCCATCCTTTACATAATAATTGCCAGGTGTTAGCATCTCCATTAGGTCTTCGGTATAGTTTTCGTAGATGTGGCTTCCCGAGACAGATATTAGTACATTATCCTTCATGGTATCGCTCCTCTCCTCGGTATTCATCAATATCAACTTTACTGACGGAGTTTGTAATATTTTGTTCCATAAACAGTGATGCGAGTTCACTGAAGTTGCCTGTATCGTCACTTACGTAATAAGAAACGGAGCCTGTTGAATCGCTGTCGGATAAAAGTTCGTTCTCTTTAAGTATCCGTATTAGCTCGTTTGCAGCCGATACCCCAGGATTTATAAGATTTACTTGGGGTAGGATATCGGATATTATACGCCAAAGTAGAGGAAAATGTGTACAGCCAAGTACTAGTGTATCACATCCGAACGTCAAGAAGGGTTCAAGGTACTCGCACGCTACCAACTCTATAACTTTGTCACCTGGATGTATTCTTCCGTTTTCAACAAGCGGCACAAAGAGGGGACAGGCCGCAGAAAAAACCTCCGCATGTGGAAGGAGTCTTTTTAGCTCGATCTCAAAAGCTCGGCTGTTGATTGTTGCAGCAGTCCCTATTACACCAATCCTTCCGTTAGTAGTGGTTTCTGAGGCGTGCCTTGCAGATGGAGCAACAACACTGACAGAGGGAATAGAGTACTCATTCTGAATACTCTTCCAAAGTGAAGAAACAGTACAGCATGCTACAACAACAGCTTTAATGTCGAACGTCTGAAGGAAGCGCATGTCCTGCCTGGCATACTTTGTTATGGTCTCTGTGGAGCGGCTGCCGTAAGGTACGCGCCCGGTGTCACCAAAGTATATGAAGTTCTCATTTGGCAGTACCCTGCACAACTCTTTTAGTACCGTCAGCCCCCCTAGACCTGAGTCAAAAACCCCGATTGGGCGTCTATCCATAAAGTCCTCCAAAGTTAGGTGTAAAGGTTATTCCATTGCGAGCTCTATGAGGCGGGTCAGGAGCTCTGGGTATGGTATCCCACAGTAATCCCAAAGTTTTGGGTACATGCTTATTGGTGTAAATCCCGGAAGGGTGTTTATTTCATTGAAGCATATTTCTTCAGTCTCCCGGTCAACAAAAAAGTCGACACGGCTGAGGCCTGCACATCCGATTGCAGTGTATATGTCGCATGCGTATCTTCTAAGAGTATCCGATGTCCCGTCAGAGAGCTCAGCCGGGATGTGGAGCGTTGCGACACCGTTTATGTACTTGTCGTCGTAGGAGTAAAACTCGTCGCCCGGTACAATTTCGCCGCATACAGATGCCTCAGGTGAGCTGTTGCCCAAAACGGCAACCTCCACTTCGCGTCCGTCAACATACTCCTCAATTAGAGCTTTATCTGAATAGCGGAGTGCAATAGTTACAGCATCTTTAAGTTCGGAAGCGGTCTTAACCTTTGTAATACCGACTGAGGAGCCGGTACTCGACGGTTTTACAAATACCGGGTAGCCCAGTGAAGACTCTACACGACTGGAAATACTGTCGAACCCGCTCAGCAGGTCATTCCGGGAACAGATCTCATATCTTGCCTGCCTTATTCCAAGCTCTTTAACTATGGCTTTGGTAAGGGTTTTGTCCATAGATACAGCTGAGGCTGCGACCATTGCACCGACACACGGTATGCCTGCAACTCTGCAGAGACCCTGTATAGAACCATCTTCACCGTTTTCACCGTGCAGCGCCGGAAATACGCAGTCGATTCTCTCTTTTATTAGCTCTTCGCCGTAACGGACCAGTAGACCGTCACCCCTTGAAGGTGAGAGAATGGCGGGGTAGAGCTTATCAGAGTTTATCCATGTGCCGTCGATGATATTTGAAACTTCTCCGTTATACAGAAACCACTTTCCTTCTTTTGAAATTGCAACGGGTAATACTTCAAACAGAGAGCGGTCGATATTTTTCAGTATTGAGGTTGCGGTCGAGAGGGAAACTTCATGCTCGGGTGACACGCCGCCGAAGAGCACACAGACCCTTTTTCTTTCGGACAAAGCTTTATTCATCTGATAACCTCCCAAATTTAGTAAGAAATACTGTCCGCAAATCGAAAATTATTATATGCCATTGGAACAGATATAGCAAGTGAAAAACCATTCAAAACCTAGAAAAAAGCATTGGCTTTTGTAAGCTAAAGAGGTATAATATATATAGTACAGAAAAGTTCTGAGCAGGGAGTATGCGTCAATGAATATTAATCTGACAAAAAAGCAATTCAGGCGGCTTATCGACCTGGTCTATATAGGCAATTGGGTACTAAACTCAAATCGCGGCGGTGACCGCATCAGTGATTATGATGATGTAGAGAGAAAGCTTTTCTCTCTATGTATAGAAAATGGGATGGGGATCCTTGCTGATAAAGTTGGTGATGAGGCAGTGCCATCCCGCGCCTTTATAGAAGGTGGAATACACGAAGCAATAATGGACTATGAAGATTCGGTCTTTTTTGAGATCCTCGCCGAAGAACTGGCCAGGCGTGATGTCCAATCTGATGGCTTAAGTGAACACGACGGCGAAGAGATAATAAAGCGGATAAACGAATATATCTCTGAGTTTGAGACAAATGGTATCGATAACATAAACGTCAACATGTGAATCAATAACGCCAACATGTGAATCAATAAAACAATTTGGCCGCAGCAGCCGCTGTGCAAAACCCGACAATATCGGCAACAAGTGCCGCGGGAATAGCATGGCGGGTTTTTTTTATGTCCGCAGCACCAAAATACACAGCGATTACGTAGAAGGTAGATTCAGTGGACCCTAACATTATGGCCGCCGTACGGCCGATAAGCGAGTTGACACCATGAACGCGGATAATATCTGTACCAAGAGCCAGTGCTCCGCTACCGCTAAGTGGTCTAATCAACATTAGGGGGACGCATTCGGGAGGGATGCCAACCAGTTTAGCGGCAGGTTCGAGAATACCTGTAATATAATCCATGGCACCCGATGCTCTGAACATGTATATGACAGAAAATAGTGCAACAAGGGAGGGGACAATGCCTATAGTTACCGTCAAGCCCTCTTTTGCACCTTCCTTTATCGCAGGGAAGATATCTTTTTTTTTCAGAATCGCGGTGAGAGCAAGCAGCACAAAAAGAGCGGGAACAATGGCAGAGAATCCTAACTGTATTGTATTCATTTACTAAACCTCGCCATAGTTATTGAAGCTAAAATGCCGGCAGAGACAGAAAGTATGGAAGTCATCCATACTGCGGGGATTATGTCGAAGGGCGATGTACAGCCCATTGCAGATCGTATTCCCGCTATCGTAGCCGGTATTAGTTGTATTGATGCGGTGTTTATCACAACAAATAGACACATCTCATCTGTAGCCACCTCACCTCTGCTCATAAGCCGTGTTGCCCTTATGCCCAGGGGCGTTGCGGCATTACCCAAACCCAATAGATTCGCGGATACATTGGCGGAAATGGCTTCAAGCGTCTCACGACTTCGCGAAGCGTTAGGAAAAAGGATTGAAAGAAGAGGACGCATAGTCTTTGCGAGTGCGGAAGAAAAACCACAGATTTTCATTGCCTCCATAACCCCTGTCCAGAGACATAGTGCCCCAGCTATCGATATCGAAAGGGTTATTGCTGCAGCCGCTCCTTCGATGGCCGCTGCCGAGACTTCCCCAATATTTCCTGTTACGAGCCCAAAAACGAAAGAGAGTATTGCCATAATTGCCCATATCCATGTCATTGCCATGTCTCATCACTACCTCCCTTTTCAACATACACCACTTAATATGTATTCCTGAAATAATGTGATATTCATCTGAGCAGCAGAGCAGAGCACCTCTTATTATCAACGGGCATACGATATGTAAGAGGAGGGATTCTTATGACCTGCCTAATAGAATGTAACGGTATGACCAATGCTCAACAGATTAAGAAGCTGCTCGACAGGTCTCTGATAAAGGCTTCCACTTGCCGGTTACCTGGGGAGCTGACAGAAAGGGGATGCTCTTATGCTGTGAAGGTGAATCCGGATCAGCTCATGCAGGCGTTGGGGATCATTCGGGAACGCGGGTTTAGTTATAGGAGGGTTTTTCGTATTGAAGGAAAGACCTGTGAAGAGGTTATCATATAATGGGGATGCAAGTTTATTTGGATAATGCTGCTACAACTGTTCAGAAACCGAGGGCGGTCTCAAGGGCGGTAAGATCAGCACTACGTAAGAGCGGCAGCCCCGGAAGGGGGGGACACCCTCCCGGAATGATCGCGGCAGAGCTCCTTTACTCGTGCAGAGCACTGGCCGCTGAACTTTTTCGAGTTGACTCACCGCACAAAATCGTTTTCACCCACAACGCCACACATGCGCTCAACATTGCTATACACAGCATAGTGAGGAGTAGGGCGTTCTCCGAAAGCCACTCGGATGGCAGGGTGCTTATCTCGGGGTATGAGCACAATGCAGTCTTACGCCCTCTTCACGGCTTAAGAGCCGACGGAGTTACTACGGTGCCCGTCATCTCACCTCTCTTTGAGCCGGAAGTCTTTTTGCATAAGCTGGAGACCGAGATGGATCGTGGAGCAGGAGCAGTGGTATGCACTCATGTTTCAAACGTTTTTGGATATATTCTTCCAATAGAAAGAGTTAGCGAAATCTGTGCTGAGCGCGGAGTACCACTTATTATTGATGCAAGTCAGTCAGCAGGTTGTCTGCCAGTAGATGCTTCTAAGCTAAAAGCAGCGAAGTTCATATGTATGCCCGGTCATAAGGGTCTCCTAGGTCCCCAGGGTACCGGTATCTTAATTTGCCAGACGCCGGAAGTGTGTCCGCTAATTGCAGGCGGAACAGGAGGCGACTCGCGAAGCACTGAAATGCCAGCTTATCTGCCCGAGCGTATCGAAGCCGGCACCCCGAATGTACACGGTATTGCTGGTCTCGCAGAGGGGATACGCTATGTGCTTATGCGCGGAACAGACAATATACTTGACCATGAGAGGGCATTTGCTGCCAGGGTAATTGAGGGACTTGAGGTGTTACCCCATATCAAAGAATACCGGAGCAGGCAGTTTTACTGCCAGACTGGAATTCTCTCTGTGTCTTTCAGAAACGGGGACTGTGAAGCAGTGGCGGAAGCTCTTGGGCAAAAAGGAATCTGTGTAAGAGCTGGTCTGCACTGTGCTCCGCTCGCACACCGCAGCGCCTGTACTCATAAAACAGGAACTCTGCGTATAAGTCCATCGTGTTTCACAAAGCCATACGAAGCCACCAGGCTGTTGAGGGCTTTACGCGATATTTTATACGAAATGTAGGCATATTCAGCATTAAAAGCACATCCTTCGTTATGAAAGGACGAAATTTCATATAAAAAGCTATTCACAATGTTATGCAATGTATGTTAAAATGTATTTAACTGAGTATTAGGGATGTTGCTAATGGATTGGTCTTTGGAGCTGCTTGAAAACTTAAGAAACTATGCATGGCTTGCTGACTGGAGAGATTTTGTCGACATTCTTATCGTCGCCTTTCTTGTCTACAAGCTGTTAGCCCTTATTCGCAACACCACGGCTGCTCAAGTTCTTAAAGGTATTGGATTGCTGCTTGTTGTCCTTGGAGTCTCCGCGCTTCTCAGATTAAAGATGCTGAATTTCATACTTTCAAACACGATGCAGGTTGGACTTACAGCGATCATAGTCCTGTTCCAGCCGGAGCTAAGGAAAATGCTTGAGAGTGCCGGAGCACGGCGCTTTCCGAAACTCCTGATAAACAGGACTGATGATGAGCAGACCCGCATAGAGATGGTGCTTAATCAGACCGTCAACGCTTGCAGCCAACTTTCGAAGAACCGGGTTGGTGCCCTTATTGTCTTCGAGCGAGAGGTCTTTCTAAGCGATGCAATCAAAACTGGCACTCCTCTTGATGCCCAGGTATCAAGTATGCTTCTGAAGAATCTATTCTTTCCAAATGCGGCTCTTCATGACGGCGCTGTCATAATCCGGGAGGGAAGGATCATTGCAGCGGGGTGTATGTTGCCCCTCTCTGAGAATACCCACCTCAGCCGTGAACTGGGCATGCGACACAGGGCCGGCGTAGGGATAAGTGAACACTCTGATGCTGTAGCCGTTATAGTCTCGGAGGAGAGCGGTTCGATATCGGTTGCCGTCGGCGGAATGCTAAAGAGACACATTAACACCGAGACGCTGTCGACTCTGCTAAAAAACGAGTTGATCGAGCAGGAGGACCCGGCAGCAAAGAAGGGTATCTTTAGCCTACTACTACGCCTTATAAAGGGGAAGAACAATGAAAAGAAGTAGGAAAATTCCATATATGATTCTATCTGTTCTCATTGCTCTTCTTCTGTGGATCTATATGGTCGGCGTGGAGCAGCCTGAGAAGGAAGAAACAATATCCGGAATAAAAGTTTCTCTAAAGGGCGAGGAACAGCTCTTTGAGGATAGGAGACTTGTAGTAACGACTGAGAACATCCCTACAATATCTCTGCTTGTGCGCGGAAACATGATGGACCTCTCAAAGCTGAATTCTAAAAAGAACGAAATTGTTGTGACTGCCGACTTGAGTGTTATCACTTCTGCTGGCCCATACAGTCTCGCTTACGATATTGAGACATTGCCCGTAGACACGGTAAGTATCATCGAACGCAGTCCTTACTATATAAACCTCCAGGTAGACAAGGTCGAGACCGACATAATCGAAGTGGTTGTGCAGAATAAAGGCAGTATAGCCGAGGGATTTATGGCCGACGCGCCTGTGGTTGAACCAGAGTTCTTGAGGGTCTCAGGCCCGGAAGAAAAGATAAAATCAATAGAGTATGCCAAAGTTGTTTGGACTCGCGAGAATCAAGAGCGCACGCTGACAGACAACTGTGAATATGTGTTTATCAACAGTGCGGGGGAGGAAGTTGATAAGGAAGGTATAACCGTCGATCTCGAGACGGTGACCGTGACATTCCCCGTTAAGAAGATCAAAGAAGTTAATCTACTTGTAGACATAATTGACGGTGGGGGAGCCAAAGAAGAGAATATTGAGTACTCCATATCACCCGAGACTATCACCGTTGCCGGGTCAACAACTACCCTAGACGGCATTAACAACATTACAGTGGGAAGAATAGAACTGTCGAAGATAATCAGTCCGGGAGAAATCCACTTCAAAATCAAGCTGCCAAACGATGTGGAGAGCATAAGTGGCGAGACTGAGTGTACTGTATCAATCAACCGCATAGTTGGCGTAGAAACCCGAGAATTCATCTGTGAAGATATCACCGTTATAAACCTGCCCGAGGGGCTCTACGCTGAAATCATTACAAATCAGATACCGGTTCGTGTACGCGGCAGGGCGGAGATACTTGATCTCATATACTCATACAATCTCAGGGCTGTGGCTGACCTGGCAGAGGCATCACTATCTTCGAACGGCAGATATTCCGTTATAACCGACCTCTTCCTGGACGGATACTCCGATGCCGGTGTTGTCGGTGAATACAGGATTGTCATTGAGGTATCATCGGAGGAAGATTAGTGACACAGACGGTACGTGTAGTTGAATCAGACAACAATGGATTATGTACAGTGGAGCTAACACGCGAGTCTGCTTGTGGTGGACACTGTGCTTCCTGTGGAGGTTGTGATTCCAGCAAAATAATAAAGGCCGTTGCCCATAATAGACTCGGTGCAGTAGCAGGCGATCTGGTAGTAGTTGAGAGTAGCAAAAAAGATATTTTCGGTATCGCAGCATTTGTCTATATGCTCCCTGTCTTGATGCTCATCGCATGCTATCTGTTAGCGGATTCGCTGTTTACTGCAGAATATGCCCCCGGCCTCTGTGCCGCTGCAGGGTTCTTGATTGGACTCGCTTGCCCTGTAATATATGCCGCGAAGCGAAAAGAAAAGGTGTATCTAACAGTGACTCAAGTCCTTGAAAGGCCGTCCCAGTCCTCCTGAATTTGCGGTTGCATGTTCGGGGGGCTGCCTGTTGCTTTCAAACAGTTGCCAACACCTGTACTTTTGTAGTATTATAGATAGGTAAGAAAAGTATGGGGCACGGAGCGGAGGAAGAATGTTCGGGTATGTACGGCCACTAAAAGGTGAATTGAAGGTGTCCGAGTACGAGCTTTTCAAAGCGGTGTACTGCGGGCTCTGTCATACACTTGGTAGGCGGTACGGGTTGCCATCAAGGTTTGTCCTGAGCTATGATCTAACTTTTTTTGCGACGGTAATTACCGCCCTTTCGGACGATTTTTCCATAAGCCGCAGCCGTTGCATCGCAAGTCCGTTTCGTAAGAAATGTACCGCATGTACATCCTCTTCATCAGAATTGGCCGCTGACCTTACAGTGCTTCTCACATACTTCAAGTTAGAAGATGAGATAAAGGATAAAAAGGGTTTATCAAAACTTCCAGCTCTATTTTTCACTGTTTTGCTCAGGCCGTTCTATAAGCGGGCTCGCAGATTTCGACCACAGCTTTCTGAAAAGATCAAAAAGTCACTCGAGAATCTCTCTCAGTTGGAGCGCGAGAAGGCTCCCTCCATCGACAGGACTGCTGACACGTTTGCCGTAATTCTATCGGATGCTGTAGGAGATGCCGGACTAGACGAGAAGACATCCAGAATACTTCAAACTATGTTCTACCATATCGGCCGGTGGATATATATTATTGATGCGTGTGACGACTACACCGAGGATATTGAGAAAAAACAGTACAATCCAATTGCATACCGTTATGAACTTTCTGATTCAACTCTACCTGAGTCAATAAAGTCAGAGCTTGAAATAACCATATCACATTCCCTTGCCTGCGCCGCATCCGCCTATGAACTTATAGACTGGAAGAACTGGGAGGGTCTGGTGGGAAATGTAGTGTACAAAGGATTGTATGCAGTGACTGCTGAGGTACTCAGTGGAAACTGGCAACGAAGGAGAAAAGCCAATGAAAGACCCCTATAAGGTACTGAATGTAAGCCGAGATGCTTCTACTGAAACAATCAAGCAGGCGTATAGGGAACTTGCTAGGAAATATCACCCCGACAACTACGCACAAAATCCCCTTTCCGATCTTGCAGAAGAGAAGATGAAGGAAATCAATGAGGCGTACGACCAGATAATGAAGGAGCGATCGGGCACTTCATCCAATCAGGGCGGGTACAGTTCCGGATACAGCTCACAGTCTGGAAACACCTATGGTGGATCAGGCATATATGCTAGAGTGCGCCAGTACATTGCAACAGGGAATATTGCCCAGGCGGAACAACTGCTTAATTCTGTTCCCGACCGAAATGCCGAGTGGTACTTCCTGACCGGTGCCGTCTATCATCGAAAGGGATGGTTTGACGAAGCAATGCGGCATTACAGGATCGCTGCAGACATGGACCCAAGCAACATGGAGTACCGGCAGGCGGTCAATATGATGCAGACCGGAGGAAGGGCATACCGTACACCCCAACAATATGGGGGGTACTCAAACGTTGACTGTTGTACAAGCCTGATTTGTGCCGACTGCTGTTGCGAATGTATGGGAGGAAACTTAATTCCATGTATCGGGTGCAGATAGAATGAAGACTAGACAAATTGCCTTTACAGCACTTATTGCGGCATTGAGCGTTCTTATTCTTTACCTCTCTTCGGTTATGCCTACAACACGTCTGGCTATGGTTGCATTTGTGGGCATCTTGCCAGCCATAATCGTTGAGAAGTATAGTGTTCCATCGGGCTTTATTCTCTATGCGGTCGTGTCGCTGCTTTCTCTGCTGATTATTCCCAGTAAAGGCAATGCGATTCTATATATTGTTCTATTTGGGCACTATCCGATGTTCAAAAGTCTGATAGAGCGCTTGGACAAGCTATGGGTCGAATGGGTCATAAAAGTGTCGCTGTTTAATGTCCTGCTTACAGTATTTCTGCTAATAAATCTTGCGATTTTAGGACCGGGGATACTAATGGGCATACAAATTGTCGGCATCTCTTTGCCCGTATGGCTTGCGGTGGTGCTCTTATATATTTTTGGTAGCATCGTTTTTGTCATCTACGACATAGGTTTTACAAGACTGATTGGCCTATTTATTGAGAGGCTTGCAAAGTGGTTGTAGGTGCGGTTTGATGCAGAGATGAATATTTATTACGGAGGATTCAATGATTAGAAGCATGACCGGCTATGGCAGAGCTCAGACAAGCATTGACGAGTGCGATATTACCGTAGAGCTGAGATCGGTTAACCACCGCTATTATGACTGTATGGTGAGAATACCCCGCATCTACGTTTCAATGGAGGAGCATATCAAGGCAAGGGTCCAACGCGAAGTTTCCCGAGGAAAGATAGATGTTTTTGTAACTATTGAGCACAAAGAAGGGTCAAATATAGAGATAAAGTATAACCCTAATGTTGCCAGAGCCTATGTCGATGCATTAATAGACATGAGTGAGACACTTAGTCTTAAGAGCAATATCGATTTGATGTGGCTTTCCCGCATGCCTGAGGTTTTTACGACGGGCACAAAGGAGACAGATGACGATATCATCCTTGAGGGCATTTTGGCAGCGCTTGATGAGGCACTTGAAGGTCTTAACACAATGCGCATGCGCGAGGGAGAAAACCTGAAAAACGACATACTTGAACATGCGGAGGCAATTGAAAGAAATGCCTGTGAGATTGAGAAAATCGCAGCAGATGCCTTACCCGAGTACAGAGAGAAACTGCTTGCGAGAATGCAGGAGGTTCTAGGCGAAGCCGGGATAGATGAAAACAGGATCTTGCTCGAGGCTGCAATCTATGCCGATAAGGTCGGAGTCGATGAGGAGCTAGTAAGGTTACGAAGTCATATAGGACAGCTTCGGGATATGCTCGAACAGGGCGGCTCGATTGGCCGAAAACTCGACTTTTTGATACAGGAGTTTAATCGGGAGATCAATACCGTCGGTTCAAAGGCAAATGATATACAGATTGCAGGATATGTAGTTGAGATAAAATCCGAAATAGAAAAGATTCGTGAGCAGATTCAAAATATTGAGTAGATCTTTGGAGGAGCATATGAAGCTAGTTAATATTGGATTCGGGAATATGGTATCTGCAGCAAGGCTCGTTGCAATTGTTAGCCCCGACTCCGCACCAATAAAAAGAATAATTCAGGATGCCAGAGAGAGGGGAACATTAATCGACGCAACATACGGCCGGCGAAACCGGGCAGTCATAATAACAGACTCGGACCATATCATCCTGTCAGCTATACAGCCCGAAACAATAGCGCATAGGCTCGGAGCTGCAAGCGAGGAAGAGGAAGGTGCCGATGAGTAAAGGAATACTGATGGTGGTCTCCGGACCATCCGGTGCAGGAAAGAGCACTGTAGTTCAGGAGCTGGTTGCTCAGACGGAGGGCACCTACCTTTCTATTTCGGTTACGACCCGATCACCGCGCCCCTTCGAGAAGCAGGGAGAGCATTACTACTTTGTATCCGAAAGCGAGTTTAGGTCAATGATTGAAGGGGGCGAGCTACTAGAGTACGCGGAGTATGCCGGTAATTTCTATGGGACACCTGCCGTCGAGGTCGACAAAATGCTTTCGGAGGGCAAAGACGTAATACTTGAAATAGACATCCAGGGTGGTTTACAGGTTAAGGAACGCAGACCGGATGTCGTCTTGGCCTTTCTTATACCACCAACTGTTGAAGAGCTCGAATCGCGGCTGAGGTTGCGGGGAAGCGAGTCAGAAATGACAATCCGTAAGCGCCTAGAAATAGCAGAACGAGAATACAAGAATGTTTCACAATACGACTATGTTGTAGTAAACGATAACGTTGAGGATGCAGCAGCAAGGCTGCAAGCCATTTTAGTGGCAGAGCGCTGTAGCGCGAAACGAGTAAACCCTAAAGACATAAAAAAGTGCTAGCACAGGAGGACTGGTAATTAATGCTTTATCCATCAATAAACACCCTACTTTCAAACATAGATAATAGATACCTGCTCGTAAACATCGCTTCAAAGCGCGCACGCGAGATTGCCGACGAAGCGGAAATGCGGGGAGAGGAACTTGAAATAAAGCCTGTATCGGCAGCAATAGAGGAAATTGCAGAAGGCAAGCTGAGCGGGAGGCTTATAAATGGTCCTGAAACCATTGTTGAAAAATGACTGATAACCCGAGTAGACAGGTTGGGCTCTATGCCAAGGTTGCCGTCAGCTCGATAACATTCGGTATTGACCGGCCCTACGATTACCGTATCCCTCAAGCTATTGCAGACCAGGTAAAGCCGGGGGTTCGGGTAATCGTCCCATACGGGAAGGGCAACAGAAGAACTGAGGCGATGGTGCTCCAGCTTTCCGACGAGACCGAGTTCAGCTCACTGAAAGAGATAATTCGTGTACTCGATGAGGAGCCCGTTATGGACAAGGAGATGATTCAGCTCCTACTAAGAGTCCGGGACTCATGCTTCTGCACGTTTTACGACGTCCTCAAGGCAGCACTGCCAGCCGGGATATGTTTTGATTTGGAGCAGAGACTGTGTCTTACTGACGGTTTCGACCAATCTGACGCTGAATCACTAAGTGAACAAGAGAGAACTGTTGTTGAGACGCTGGTCAAGCCAATGACAGCTGAAGAGCTGGAGAAAGCACTCAGCTTTGATTCGGCTGTTGCGATCAGGGGTCTGTTGGAAAAGGGAATTATTGAGAAAAAAACAGCGGCGATACGCGGAGTTGGGGATAAGACTGTCCGCATAGCGTCGCTTGCTGTATCGATTGACGAAGCCGAGGATTACATAGCAAAAAACTCAAAAAGAGCGCCTTACCATGCAAGGATTTTGGAGTTTTTAGTATCTACCGAAAGAGCTGCCGAGAAGGAAATTGAATATTTTACCGGTTGCGGTAGAGCTTCGATACGAAGACTTGAGGAGAAGGGGCTTATCCTGCTAGAAGAGCAGGAGGTGATGCGTCGCCCCGAAGTTATCTCAGAAGCAGTATCCCCCAACCCAATAGTATTGAATTCTGAGCAAAAAGAAGCAGTTAAGGGACTTATTTCACTGTATTCAACTGGGGAGTCAGCTGTGGCACTTTTGCACGGCGTAACCGGCAGCGGTAAGACGCATATCTATATGTCAGTTATAGAACACGTTCTGGAGCGAGAAAGACAGGCACTGGTACTTGTGCCTGAGATTGCACTTACACCCCAGCTTATGCGAATCTTCCAATCCAGATTTGGAGGGGACAGAGTAGCAATTCTGCACTCAATGCTTTCAGCAGGAGAGCGGGCAGACGAGTGGAAACGTATTAGAAGAGGCCAGGCAGACATTGTTCTGGGTACACGATCAGCTGCCTTTGCGCCACTTAGTAACATCGGTGTTATTGTTATAGATGAGGAGCAGGAGCATACTTATAAATCTGAGAACACTCCTCGCTACCATGCAAGGGATGTTTTGAAGTATCGTGCATACTATAATAATGCACTTTTGATTTTGGCAAGCGCAACACCTTCAATTGAGAGCTATTACTCTGCAAAATCGGGAGTTTACCACCTATTCAATATAAGTGAAAGATACAACAAGTCACCACTACCTGAGGTTCTGATCGCCGATATGAGAAAAGAGTTGGCCGACGCAAACTCTTCCACTATAAGTTCGGTTCTCAAGGATGAGATGGTCAAGAACATCAAGAACGGAGAGCAGACCATTCTCTTCCTGAACCGAAGGGGCAATAGCAGAAGACTTGTCTGTGGTGAATGCGGTGCCATACCGGAGTGCAAGCAGTGCAGCAACGCAATGACATACCACTCCGCTAACGGCAGGCTCATGTGCCACCTCTGCGGGTTTTCCCACATCGCTGAAGACCGGTGCTATCTGTGTGGCGGTGAGTTCAAGTTCGTTGGCGCAGGAACACAGAAATGTGAGGAAGATCTAAAGGAGTTGTTTCCTGACATTGAGGTGTTGCGAATGGATTCGGATACAACTGCTCCGAAACGCTCACACGAGGAAATTCTCAAACGCTTCAGGGAAGAGAAAATCCCCGTTTTACTCGGCACCCAGATGATTGCCAAGGGACTTGATTTCGAGAATGTGACTCTTGTCGGAGTAATTGATGCGGACCAGTCGCTCTACGCGGAGGATTACCGCTCACATGAGAAAACCTTTTCCCTTATCACCCAGGTTGTCGGACGTGCCGGTAGGGGGAGAAAGCCCGGAAGAGCGGTCTTACAGACCTTTACTCCTGAAAATCCAATACTTCTTGCAGCTGTAGAACAGGACTATGAAACCTTTTATCGTGAGGAGATACAGCTGAGAGAGAGGCTCTGTACACCCCCATTTTGTGAGATTCTACTATTGACCGTATCATCTGTCTATGAAAGAAAAGCTTTGAATGCAGCTCTTCAGACTGCGAAGATGCTGCGGGAGATGGTGTTACACTACGGTTTTGAGATTCAGGTCCTTGGCCCGACGCAGGCACCCGTGTTTAGATTAAGAGGCAGCTACAGATTTCAAATAACCTTAACAACAAAGAATTCAAAAGCTGCAATTAGATTAGTCACTAAAGTAATTAAAGACTTTCGGAAGAACAGATACCTTAAAGACTGCTCAATATCAGCTGACTTTAAGCCTAACGGTACTAATTAGACCATATGAGAGGAGATACCTTCCATGGCAACTAGAAATATATTAAAAGATGGCGATCCAACCCTACTCAAGCGTTCAAGGGAAGTTGTTAATTTCGATAATCGGCTCCATGAGCTTCTTGACGATATGGCTGAGACTATGCATGAAGCCGAAGGAGCGGGTCTCGCCGCACCACAGGTCGGGGTCCTGCGTAGGGTGGCAGTGGTAGCTACACCTGATGGTATAGTTGAACTTGTAAACCCTGAAATAATTCAGACAGACGGAGAGCAGGAAGGTGCGGAGGGCTGCCTCAGTTTTCCTGGGCTATATGGCCTTGTGAAGAGACCAGAGAGGGCGACCGTCCGCGCAAAGGATAGACACGGCAAGGAGTTCACCCTTGAAGGTGAAGGAATTGTCGCACGTGCATTCTGTCACGAGATAGACCACCTCGATGGTATTGTTTTTACCGAGAGGGCTGAGCGCATCCTAACACCTGAGGAACTTCAGGAAATGTTTGAAGAACGCGAAGATAGCTCTGAAGAGTAGTTCAAGGGGTGGAATTGATGAGAATATTATTTATGGGTACTCCCGAGATTGCAGCGGAATGTCTAAAAACAATATGTGAGGCGGGGTTCGATGTCGCTGCAGTATTTACTCAGCCCGATAGACCGAAAGGCAGGAGAATGGTACTTACACCTCCGCCTGTGAAGGAATATGCCCAAAGCCGGAGTATTGATGTATATCAGCCGCTGAAACTGAGTAAAAGTATGGATATAATAAGTGAGATAGACCCGGATCTCATTGTGGTTGTCGCATATGGTAAGATACTACCTGCTAAGGTGCTGGATTACCCCAAATACGGAGCTGTCAACCTGCATGCCTCGTTGCTACCTCGCCACAGAGGTGCTGCACCCATTCAGGCGGCAATCATTGCGGGCGATAAGACAGGCGGTGTTGCCACAATGTATATGACTCCTGAGCTGGATGCTGGGGATATTATATTCATGGAAGAGACTCCGATATATGACAACGATACTGCATCAACATTACATGACCGTTATGTAGATATTGGTGGAAAGCTCCTGGTTCGAACAATAAACGCCATTGAACAGGGCTCAGCACCACGTACTCCTCAAGACCATAGCCTGGCAACCTATGCTCCAATTATAAAGAAGGAGGATGCAGAGATCGACTGGTCAAAGTCCAGTGTTGAGATTCGCAACCACATCAGGGGATATAATCCGTGGCCTGTAGCTTATTGCGAACTTAACGGACAACCAATAAAGATATACGATTCCACCATTGGTCAGAAAGAGGCATTACCGGGGGTGGAACCCGGAACAGTCATAGCCGAAGAGGAAAACGGAATCGAAGTTGCAACTGGAGACGGTACGCTGTTTGTTACCGAGCTTCAGGTGCCCGGTAAGCGGAGGATGACAGCTCAGGATTTCTTGAGAGGAAACAGCTTTCTGTAAAGAAGCTTAGTTGCGAGGTGAAGGAATGTTTTTTGATTCATATTATGTTTTGCTAGTTCTACCTGCAATAATACTATCGTTATTTGCGCAGAGCCGAGTACAGTCTGCTTATAACAAGTATGCGAAAGTATACTCGCAGAAAGGTATAACCGGAGCAGAAACAGCACGCCGCATACTGGCCTCAAACGGAGTTAACGATGTGCGTATCGAGACTACTGAGGGGACACTTACAGACCATTATGACCCCCGCGATAATGTTATTCGACTCTCTAAAGAGGTGTACAGCTCAACATCGATTTCTGCCGTAGGTATTGCTGCACATGAAGCAGGTCATGCTGTACAGTATGCGGATGAGTATGGTCCAATCAAGGTTAGAACCGCCATAATTCCGATTACCCAATTCGGCGCATCCCTTACAACACCTCTAATTCTTTTGGGTATCATTTTGTCCCTGCCCCTGTTGGTTAATTTGGGCCTTGTCTTTTTTGCTTTTGCAATTCTGTTCCAAGTTGTAACGCTGCCCGTGGAGTTTAATGCATCGAGTCGCGCTGTGCGTGCACTTGAAAGCAA
>JAAYOS010000090.1 GCA_012520195.1 Clostridiales bacterium
CACCCGTCTCATTATTCATCTCATCGATGAAGTTTCTGTAATTGCTAAGCCTAAGAATAAATGCTTTATCTATCGTATTACCCGTAAATTCCCTTGCATCCAAAACATATTCTTTTTTCCAGACTGTAGTATTACTATATACCCCGAGTAATGTGGCTGTGATACTATAATTGCCTTCTATATCTGTGGCATTGTCACTGTCAAAAATATAATTGCAATCCAACCTTAGCTTGTCTACATAGCTCGCAATAAAGTAATCCCCAAACTCAATATTCTCAGCATTGTAGTATGCCCCTTCATTCAGAATCGGAGTGTAGGATATTTCGGACACGCACCTGTATTTGGCGGCTGGCATTTCTTTCTCTGTTGTCACACCAATGACCCCCAACAATACCAGGCTGCAAGTACCTGCGACTGTTAATACCGCCAAAGAGACAATTGCTATGACCCTTTTCCTAAACGCTATACTCTTTCTTTTCATATGTAACCCTCTCTCTATATATGTTATGTATCCGGAGCCTCGCCGCCACCTCGGATGTACAGGGTAGGTAAACCTATCTTAGGTACGATTTTTATGACCTTGCCCCGAAACTGGCTCTCGTTACTTGGTTCAGAGTCCTTGGATGAATTGTTGTCCCCCTTTGTTACAAACAGTCGCCCGTTGCTATCCTCAAGGATATCTATGACCCTGTGAGTAATATATACTTTCTCCCCGTTATCAAACACGATGATATCGCCGACCTTAACAGTGTCACTATCCACTTTTGCTACTAATACTACATCACCTGGCATTATGTCTGGCTCCATGCTGCCTGTCAGGATGACTGATGGATATAATGGAAAGAGCCCGACAGCAAACCATATTATTGCTACGGAAACAGCTGAGACCACGATCCATCCGACGCTTCCCTCCGACTCTCGTGTTCGTTCTTTGATTGCGGCTTCCTTAAGGTAAAGCAATCTCAGGACAGTAAGGCCTAATACAGGCACTAGAAGGTTGAACAAAAGCAGAGGCATCCATTCCGGCGTCGGCAGATACGGAGACAAATATTCAAATGCTCGTATTATTCCGAGATAGACAATGGCTGACAAAGGACCTGCCAGTGCAGCCAGATTGGAAGCTACATAGCTTTGCATCAGCTCCGGAAATGCGATTTTCGTTATAAAGTCCATTAGCTTAAGCCCGCTGTTCATACTGAAAAGCTGGCTTAGGGGTATCCTGAACATGGCCATAACTATGCTTACAATAACCAAATATACTTGGTTGTGTCTTTTTGACAAGTTTTGCAGCAGAAAGGCCCGTCCCAGCTCACATCCAAAGAGGATGACTGTCATCTCAAGGAGATTCAGCGTAATGCCGAGAAAACTTCTGCTATATGGGGATTCGCCCAGGCTTGTGAAAACACCAATCAAAGTATAAATAATTATGTGGAAGAAACCGAGGAAGAAGGAAAGCTCTATAACCATGCTCCTTAGCCTGACTAGCCCCTCCCCTCTTCCCCGGGGATAATATATCACTAATCCTCCAATAAGAAGCCAGATTATCAGTCTGATGACCAAATGGGAAAAGTAGCTTATATGACCCCCCAGTCCAAACGCCGTCAAGTTGGTCAAAAAATAAGCTACCGTCAACAGGCAGACTATGATAGATATATTTTTACTCTCCACTCTTTTCAACATCCGTCTCGCTCCACCGGATCTCATCGTCATTTTCTACTTTTCCTGTACCTTCAGAATCGCCATTAAGTTGAGTAGTTGCAGCATCAGGATTCTCTGTAATGGTGTCTTGATCTATATCCTTTGATAACTCCTGAGAAGTGCTGATTTCTGCTCCTGTGTGAGTATTTCCTTCATTATCTGGAACATACGAATCGTCAAGGACTTCAGCACCTTGAGTCAGATTATTTTCTGTTGCTAAATCATACTCGTTGTCGTCGTTTGAAGCATCAGGAGATGTCTCAGTTATTATGACGGTACCGTTTATGTATACGCTTTGGCTCCACTTGCCTAACGAAATTGGAAGAAAAAACAATGTAACGATAATTACTAAAATATAAATGATGATAAATTTCTTTTTCATATTATTTCAATCCTATCGAAATGGCGTGCAGGATAGAGTGTTGTCCCTATCCTGCACGTTTCTTGGCATTATCCCGCCAGATTTGTTACATCTTCCTGCTCCCAGTTGAACTGGATCGAGAAATTGCATGATTTTTTTTCGAAGCGATCACCACTCCAATCAGGCACTGCGAATGTAACATAAATTTCAGTTTCTTCACCATCTGCAGCAAGATGGATATCTTCGGGGGCTATTTTTATGTTGTTTTTCAGCTGTCTGAAAAGAGCTATTTCATTTTCATCAGCTTCATCATCACTGGTTATTGAATAGCTCTTAAGTTTGACTGGAACTGTACCGTCGTTTCTGACTTTGAAAATGAACTCATATACTGCTTGAGGATACAGATTTCTTACTGAAAACTTTATCGTATCATTAGCTTCATCGGTAATAAAATATGCATCATTCCAGTCTTGTCCACCATCAGTGTTAGCGTCATCCGGATCATGCGTTAAGTAGTATTCGCCTCCCATTTGAGTTAATTCATTAACTTCGGCATAAGCCCGGCCATCAATTATGCCTTGGTTATAGGTGTTGCGTTCTGCTCCAACAAAATTTACGTCCATGAATCCGGTCGAAGCCGTGGATTTGAGCACGATGCTCTCACTCCACAAGGCATAGCCTACGCCAGTGAGCATCAGTGCCGCTGTAAGTACGAGTGCTAGGATTTTTACTTTTTTCATTTGAAACATCCTCCTTAAAAATATGGGTTTAATTGATATATAGCCATTTCTCAACTTTGTGAGAAAATAAGCTCAAACTTGAAGGTGTATTCGCTAGCACTTTCGCCGTCCTTCAGTTCAGGAATGAATATTTTTATCGCGTCTTGCTTTGAATCGCCCGGCCGCAAATAACCTCCGGATTTGAGGGTCACTATGAGTTCATCTGCAGGTGATTCAGAGGTGTTACTAATTTGATAAGTAACGGGAACCGTTCCGGGATTATAAACTTCAAAGTGTATGGTAGCTTCTGAGCCTGGAACCGCATTTTCAATCAATACATGGAGGCTGCCACCATCCCGCTTGTCCGAAATGATTTCACACTCAGCCTCACCGCAATCGACATTCAAAAGATCTAGATCAATATTCAAACACCCAGTCGAAATGCTGCCTATGATGATCAGTTCTTCATTCCACTTGGCATAGCATACTCCAATGACACCGATCAGCAATATCAGCACAGACAAACAGTAATTAGTTATAGATAATCTATTTTTTCGAAGGACCATATTCATCAAGCCCCATAATCAATTACTCCTTAGATTGAGGAAATTATACTACACGGTAATTGTTATATTATGTCAAATCGGGGAGCGGGCAAATATTTTTTGAAGGGTTTTCGAACTATCAGATGAAAGATTGCATTATAATCAAGATAAAGGGCAAAAAAAGCCACCTCACCGGTCATTGGTTCGAGGCGGCTTGAAATGTGGGAATTATTGTTAAAGAAAATGCTCGCAAATTGATAATTATGATATAATAATGTTTGCAGTTATATAAATAGCTCAATTTGAAGAAGCTGTAGATGTTATAATGAATGCTGACGTTGTATGCGTAGGTTCGTCATGTTTAGATGTTGTGTCAATATAGTTTTAATCTCACATAATGGTCAGAGAAACTTTATCAAGTCCGACACGAATATACGATTCAGGCAATATAAAGATTCAAAAAAGTAGGGGGCTTGCATCGAGCAGCCCCCTACTTTGACAAAACTCTTTATCTGTTGTAATAACGGTCAAGTGCAGCCTGTTGGATCTCTATACAACGGTCGATGTTCATTCTTTTGATTTCTGCAACAAAGTCATCGAACTCACTAAGAGGCTTCCGATTGCTGATAAAGGCTGCGGTAGTTTCCTGGATCAAAGTATTGATGTCAGTGTATATAAAAGAGTATTCTGCCGACTCATCCGACGAGATAGTTATATCGGGTAGAGTTTGTGTGTTCTCCCAATTGGCATCCCAAACGCTGCCCGCTGCCTTGGCTTTGTCAGACATTGTTGGTGTTAGCTCGCGCTCCCAATCGTACCACTTAGGATGGACAGGACCACATGTATATAGTATTGTGGCATCATTCACGGACAAACCGTCAGGATTGTTTAGTACGAGATCGGTAAACCCTGGTTTTCCATCAACAATAGTATATGACTCACCTTCGATACCATAATTGCCAATAAGTGACCCTTCCTCGGTGTAGAAGAAGTTTAACCACTTTGTCATCATCACAGGATCTTCACATCCTGTTGTGATCGTAGCATTACCTCCGCCGACCATTGCATCGGGAATAGCGTGGTACGTCATGTGCCGTTTATCACCTTTGTTAGGAACAGGCGGTGTTACAGCAGACAAAGTGAAGCTTTCGTTTTCTGCTTCATACTCCATGAGATCGATATTAGTGTAGAAGTGGAAGAAAGCACCGAACTCTCCATTCAGGAACAAAGCCTTATCACCAGCGAAGATTCCCGCTCTGCCGAAAAATTCGGGGTCTACCAAGCCTTCGCTATACCATTGATTCATCATTGTTATGTATTCCTTAAATCCTGGCTCGATAGGTCCGAATTTTACTTCTCCATCTACCTGGTACCAGCTGCTGTTAACTCCGTATCCAACCATAAGCTGCTCATCAAGACCTGTTTTTTGCCACAGATATAGTGGAGCGGTACCTGCTTGATCTTTTAGAGCAACAAGCATGTCATGGAACTCTGAATATGTCTCAGGAAGTCCGGTGTAGCCAGCTGCGTCCAGCCAGTCTTGTCTGACCATATTTCCGAAAAA
Source organism: Clostridiales bacterium (assembly GCA_012520195.1). Lineage (GTDB taxonomy): Bacteria > Bacillota > Clostridia > Oscillospirales > JAAYOS01 > JAAYOS01. Next base: position 4,888 of record JAAYOS010000090.1, read on the forward strand.
TGAAGGCTGCAGAGTCTTGTTGATAGTTCTAAAATATGGGACTCGGCCCTCGTCGGTCATGGTCCTACGGCGAATATCATCATCTGAGTTGCGAAGATCATTGTAATTTGGAGCATATTCGCTTATTAAATCAGTTAGATCCAGAATGATATCCTCATCAACGTATTTATCATATCCTCCAACATAGTATGAAGCATCTACGCACATCATAGCATCGGGGTAATTCTGTGATACCATGATGAGGTTGAAGGTCTCCGCTTCACTTCCTTGTATTGGATGCTGCCACTCAATGTGAATGTTTGTCAGTCTCTCAGCTTCCTGGTAAGCTCTTGAATCGTTTGCGCTTTCCATTCCTGCTGAAGATAGTCCTATGGGCATCCACACTTCAAAAGTAGTCAGCGACTCAGCAATTGGAAGCTTGAAGCCATCTTCTTCAGTAGGAGCAGTTTGTGTCTCATCAACCGGAGCTTCAGATGGTGTAGGCGGAGCTGCGGTAGCAGATGGTGTAGGCGACGCAGAAGATTCGCCTGCACAAGATGTAAGTATGCTGACAAGCAGCAACAGTGCGATTGCAAGTATGTGATTTTTTCTGTTCATATTAACCTCCTCATTATGGTCGTTTTGTTGAATACGACTACACTTTATGTTATTATATTATAGCTAATAGTTCTAAAATATATCAAATTCGTTTAAGACTATATCAAATCATCACATATTCAGCACCATTTATTTACGGGGTGATATGTTTGAACAAGACTGAGTTGACTGAGTATCTGGTAAAGGACAAACCTCCAGATTTGGATTTTGACGGGAATGCGGGAATGCTTGGCTCTACTATCAATATTACAAGTTTCGAAAACATACCGGGCAGTAGCGTTGTAATAACACAGCATGGACGATACTTACCGACACCCGAGCACGGTCATAATTATTATGAAATGATGTATGTATACAGCGGAAGTATCACTCACTACATAGGAGACGATGAAGTTAGACTTGGAGAGGGATCATTTTGCTTGTTCGATCAGAATATTAGGCATAGCATAGCAGCAAGTGGCAAATATGATATCGCAGTGAATTTTATTTTCTTGAAAAACCTTTTTACTCCCGATTTCTTTACCAAAATCGAGGAAAACAACCTATTTTATGATTTCTTCACAAGTACCTTATACAATAGAAACACATTTGGACGCTACATTGTAGTGGATGCGAAAGACAATACGGTGGCTAGAGACCTTGCGGCAATAGCTATGTGTGAGTCGTTTGATCCAGATATTTGCAGCAAAGGTACCCTTGAAAGCTTAATACCGATCCTTCTTAATGAACTCTTTCGCTCATGGCGCAATAAGGGAGGCAGAAAGATACTATCTGAACCTGACGGAGCATCCAACGTATGGAGGATCCTAAGGTACATTCAGACAAACTGTGCCACTGTATCCCTTACATCAACAGCTCAACGTTTTGGGTACGCACCAAACTATCTAGGTACTCTGCTCGCAAAAACAACAGGACAGAGTTTCACGGAGATTCGTCAGAAGGCCTGCATCAATCAAGCCACAATAATGCTTGTAAACAGCGATATGCCGATCGGAGAAATAGCTCAGAGTGTTGGGATATCCAATGTTACCTTCTTCTACACACTTTTTCATCGTTTCTTCGATATGACACCAGCTGAATACAGAGCAAAGTATAGAAGCGCTCAATAATTAAGTGCCCTCAAAAAGAGTAAATCCCCCCACGTCAACAAACCGTATTGTTGACATGGGGGGATTTTATTACAGTGTTCTACAAGAGCTCGTCCATGTGTTCGGGCAAGCACTTGACCATATGGGCTAGTTCATTACGCCTCTGGTGCAGAAAGTGAATACGAGATCGGTCGTTCTCATCCGGGATGTACAGCAAATACTGTTCTTTGTTCTTGTTCTTTCGCAAATACATCATGCGCACAAGCGTACCAAGTTCAAC
>JAAYOS010000091.1 GCA_012520195.1 Clostridiales bacterium
ATTGATTGAGTTCCTATCCAGTGGCAATACATTGTTCTCATTCTGCATTAATACGATGCCCTCTTGGGCTGCACGAAGAGCTAGTGAGACATGCTCGTCACAACCAATTACATCCTCGCTGTAAGCCATGTCTGTACATCGGTAAATACCATAGCATATTCATCGCCTTCTTCTTGTGTCAAGGTCGCATCCACAGGGTAAATCCAATCATCCAGCGCCGATTCAGTCCATATGTTAGTAGCTTCAATACAGGTCTCGCTGAGCTCCTGTTGTTCTCGATCCCAGTAACATACACCGGGAGCGTTGAAGAGTACGTACTTGCTCATTGCATTTGATATTCCAAGTGGATAATCAAGTACTAGGTCAGTATATTTCGGATTTCCAGATTCATCGTATTCGAATGTTACGCCTTCGACTCCGTAGTTAGACAGTATTATACCTTCTTCGGAAAAGGCAAAATCCCAAAAGCGACATGCAAGTTCTAAATCACTACAAGTTGCTGATATTGAAAGCGAATTCGCTGAACGGGCCCATTCGTTTGATTGGCGGATATGTAGAGTATCATTTTCATTAAGCTTAGGAAGCGGTATCCCCCTAAGTTCAAAGTCTTCATCAATGGCGGGCTGCGTATAGTCAACATCATACCATGAGTACACAGCATCAAAAACAGCTATTTTATCATTTGCAACCATATCCACTGGACCCAAAACTGCCGAAGTTAAGCCTGCAAAATCGTTGTAGATCAACCCCTTCTCAAACCAGTCATTCATTTTCATAAGGTAGTCTTTATAACCAGGCTCGAGCGGCGAATACACTGCGGTACCGTCTTTGTTCAAGAATGCGTTATATGCTCCTATACCATATGCACTAGTAAGCGTTCCGAAAGAAGAGGTGCCTCCCAGATTCGATATTAGGAGGGGTCCGGCTGACAACGAAGGAAATGCATCTTTAAGTTTTGTTAAGACTTCCTCCCAATCGTCAAGTGTTATTATGGGATCCGTATGGCCAATTTCCATCAGCATATCATACCGTATAGTAGGCCCAGCCCATGCGGTTTGTGGTCTGTCAACGATATGCTGGATCCCCCAGAGATTACCCTGATCGGAATAACACAAAAGCTTGATGGCTTCATTACCGTTGATTATGGCCATGTAATTCGGCATGAACTCACTATAGTCTTGAAGCGCTGCGATAATTTCGGTTTCAATTGCGTGGTCTACCCCCGCTGTATAGTTTGTGTAGAACCCCTTAATCATGTCATCGTAGTCTTGTGAGACGATCATCAAGTTGAATGCTTCCTTATTGCTTGCTGAGGAGGGGTGGGAAAAATCAATATAAACATTGGTTTTCTTTGCGGCCTCTCTAAAGAATTGCTCGTCAGCGTAATCAACTATATCCTGATATGAAAAGTCGAATGGCCAGTAACATGTTAAAGTTACAGGGGTATCAACCAGAGGATAACCAGTGTCTTCGCTGTCAAGTGTGACTTCACTGTTGTCTTCTACATGATTTTGCTCAGAGGGCGGTGGCGGTGGAGGAGTTTGCGATTCTGTTGTATCATCAGTAGTGTTACATCCGAATGCCATTGACAGAATCAGTATTGTTACAAGTAATAATGCAAGTGCTTTATTTTTCATAATAATCTCCATTCTTCCGTCAGTGCGGTCTTGTTAGGTCCTGTTTTGAATAGTTAGAAAGTACATAGTATAACTGTGGTTTATCAATTTTCCTCTTTACTGTGTTCAATTATGATTATGTCACAAATATACACCACTTTTTAAGTGTATTGTTATCAGTATTGGATAACTTTACTTTCAATTTTGGACAATTCAAAAACAATCACGCTTGGATTCTAGTTCAAAACGTGGTAGCATAGAGAGAACCAGATGCTGAAGAGATCTGGCACCTGGTTACTGTTACATAATAGAGGGAGAACAAGTATGAAGAGCATTTTGAAGACTATATTGGTTATTATTATTATTGCTGCAATCTGTTTCGGAATATTTTGGGCTACCCGCCCTTCTCAACGATCTGCAATATGCCTTTACCTCGCGAAGAATGCTGAGAGAAGCGGGAATGAAGCTTTTGCTGTAAAAATGTACGAAAAATCTCTGAGGATCGATCCTCAAAACTCAAAAGCACGAAATGATGCCATTAACTTTTACAAACTCTTAAATAATGTAACTAAGGTTGAGTTCCACTTACTTAATGGCATAGATGCAGAGCCCGGAAACTCCTACTTCTATGAGGAGCTGTGCCGTGTCTATGTTGAACAGGGAAAGCTGTATGATGCCGTACAACTTCTTGATAACGTTGAGGATGCAATTGTACGCCGTAAAATGGCCTCATCACGGCCTCAAGCACCTGAAGTCTCGCCTCAATCGGGCACATACCGTGGAGAGCTCAATATAACTATAACGGCTCAAGACTACTCTAAAATATATTGCACCGTAAATGGTGATTTCCCAACTACCGAGGACATATCCGACGGTCTGTTGATCCCTGTATCAGGTGAAATGCACATCATCAGCGTGTGCGTCGGCCAAAACGGTCTTATAAGTCCAGCCACCATGGCATCCTTCGTGTACCAGCCCGAAGTTGCATCGGTCACCTTTGAGGATCCAGGTGTTGAAAGAATAATCCGCTCTATTCTACTGCGGCCTAATGGGGACATATCCAGCGGTGACCTCAGATCTATTGACAGCTTTTCAAATACAGTAAATAACGAAATCATTGAGATAAACTCAGTTAATGACCTGGAATGGTGTTCAGAACTGAGATATCTCGATCTGACCGGCGTTGAGAATCCACTATCCTGTATTGCATCCATGCCCAACCTGCAAACACTCGCTCTCACCAACTGCAACATAAGCGATCCTAGCCCAATCTCAGAGTTGCAAAATCTCATAACGCTGGATTTTTCAGGTAATGTTATTACTTCACTGGCTGCACTTAAGTCCCTTCCAAACCTGGAGCGCCTCCATGTTAGAAATAACGCAATTGTTGACATCTCAACTGTGGGTGAGCTGAACTCTCTTCGATATCTCGATGCAGGCAATAATGCAATAGTCGATATTTCTGCACTGAGTGATTGCCAACATCTTGAGCTATTACTGCTTGACGGCAACAGGATTGAAGACATTGGAGCTGTGAAATCACTGTCTAGCCTCACTACGCTAGATATCTCATATAATGCAATTATCGATATCGAACCCTTAAGCAGCTGTACCTCACTTACAACACTCAATATATCCGCAAATAGTATTGAAATTATCGAACCGCTCTCTTCATGTGTTGAACTAGTGTCGCTCACAGCTTCTAAGAACAAGATTAGCGCAGTTGGGCCTCTGGCAAGCCTCACAAGCATGAGTGTTTTAGACCTTACCGAAAATACGATCCAAAACGCTGATGCGCTTGCCAATTGCACAGCTCTTATCAATCTTAACTTGTCAAAGAATTTCATATCAGATGTATCAGCACTTGCGGTGCTACCAAACTTGCAGCAGCTAAACATTGAACACAACAGTGTAAAAAACCTTTTGGCATTTGTTGATGCACCGGCATTGACAACGATATATGCGTTCGGAAATTCTGTGGGCAATGTAACAGCGCTTGAAGATGTAGCGATAACAGTATATAAATAGGATGTTTATCAAACACTAATTCCTGCAAAGGCAACTGCAGGAGGTGCATTTATGGATAGTCCTGAAAACAACAAACGGCAGATAATCCTTTCGACAGACGTGTCATCGGCCGCTAGCTGTCAGAATAACAGTGAAAAAGAAAGAAGGCAGCGGTCTAGCTCAGGAAAACGCTTGGACAAGCAGACCGGACGCGAAAAAAAAGATAGAAAGAGCTCAACAACACATGACGGCAGAGGTTCAGAGTTGTTCTAATAAGCATAAAAAACCGTGCAGAGCTTCGGCTCCGCACGGTTTATTTTTCTCGAGTTTCTGCAAGCTCTCTTCTGCAAGCTACTCGATTCTTATAGGTAATCCTCTGTAGTTTTCGCTACAAACTCCTTCATGGAATCAAGGACACTCTCTGCTTCATTTGAATCGGTCCCATGGGCTAGAAGATAGAACTTTATCTTTGGTTCGGTACCTGAAGGGCGTACCATAAGAACCGATCCGCCCTCTAGATGAAAGCCTAGTACATTTGAGCCGGAAAGCTCTGCTGGGTACGTATTCCCTGTGTCAATTTCCATGCTTGTGCCATCTAGAAAATCGGTTACTTTTACGAGCTTTGCGGGACCCTCGAACAGTTTTGACATGTCGCCGCCTCGTAAGTCCTTCATAATACTTTCCATCTTCGCCTTGCCGTCAAGTCCGGGTAACACAATGTTGATCGTCTCGTCAACGTAATGGCCGTACCTCTCATAGAGTTCGTCTACCGCCTCAAATAGGCTCATATCTTTGTCTAAATAGTATGCTCCCATTTCGGCAAAGAGCATTGACGCTGTAATAGCGTCTTTATCACGGCAGTGATCGCCAATGAGATATCCGATCGATTCCTCAAATGAGAAGATACAGGTATGGTTAAGCTGTTCCTGTTCGGCTATCTTCTCAGCGATATACTTAAAACCTGTAAATGTGTCGTACATCGGTATGCCGTCAGCCTCACTGATAGCCCGAGCTAGCTCTGTTGAAACAACAGACTTCACGACATAAGGCTTTTCAGGCATTAGATTTTTAGCTTTCCGTGTCCTAATAATATAGTCGAGCAGGAGAGATGCAGATTGATTACCGCTCAGCTGCTTGTAGCTGCCGTCTCTATCCTGTGCTACGATAGCAACCCTGTCAGCATCCGGATCCGTTCCGATAATCAGGTGTGCACCATGCTTTTTTGCGTGCTCGATTGCGATATCAAATGCGCCGGAGGTTTCGGGGTTCGGACTTGTGACAGTGGGAAAGTCGCCGTCCGGCTCCATCTGCTCTGGAACGCTGATTATGTTCTTGCAGCCCAATCTGCTAAGAACATCGGGCACCATCTTATAGCCAACCCCATGAAATGGAGTATATACAACTTTATATCTGTCAGCAACACGGCGTAGAGGTTCGGTATCCAACGACTGCGAGAGCACTTTTTCAAGAAAGACTTCATCTGTCTCGGAACCGAGCAACTTAATAAGCCCGCTCCGAACGGCTTTGTCGTAGTCCATAAGCTTTGCCCCGTCGAATATGTCGATTTCAGACATAGCACGCTCCACAGTCTCGGCATGCTTCGGTGGCAGCTGTGCCCCGTCCGACCAGTATGCCTTAAAGCCGTTATACTCGGGGGGATTGTGCGAAGCTGTTATGTTGATCCCCGCGGCAGCACCGAGGTGCCTTACAGCAAAGCTCAACTCCGGTGTTGGACGCATCCCGTCAAATAGGTACACCTGCACACCGTTTGCCGCCAGTACACAAGCAGCCTGAGTAGCAAAGTACTCGGAGTTGTTGCGGCAGTCATATGATATTACAACTCCGTCCTTCTCTAGCCCTTCCGAAATAACAAGTCCGGCAATGCTCTGCGTCACCTGACGAACAACATAGACGTTCATGTTATGCATTCCGGTCGCCATAACGCCCCGAAGCCCTGCAGTCCCAAAGGAAAGAGGTGCGTAAAACCGGCTCTCTATCTCCTTATCATTTCCCTTTAACGCTTCAAGCTCATTCTTCTCTTCCTCTGTCAGAGCGGAAGAATTTAACCACTCATGATAATTATCCATATAAGACATGCATAGCACCTTCCTAATTTCTTATCCGTCATAGCTCTTTCTTGTAATCTGCTCCACTCCTCGTATGTTCTTCAGCCTCTTTGTTATATCACTAAGCTGCTCAACACTCTTAACCTCAATGGAGATATTTATCGCATCGTAACCGTTACTGAACCTTCTGGCACTCAAGCCTGAAACGGGTACCTTAACAGTTGAAAGGGCTGTCATAATATCTACAACTAGGTCTTCTCTGTCCAAAGCAGTTAAGACAAGACTTGTTTCATACTTCTCATTTGTCTCCTCGGTCCAGTAGACATTTATCCATCTTCTCTTATCGTTTGTTTTCTCAAGAGCCCGAACGTTGTTACAGTCGGTCCGATGGACGCTCACTCCGTATCCCCTTGTTACAAAGCCGATAATATTATCCCCAGGTACAGGTGAACAACACTTGGCGAACTTGACGAGGCAGTTGTCTATTCCTTCGACTATTACGCCCGACTCTGTTCTTCTAGGCCTCTTTGGAGCCGTGGGCTGCAGCACAAGTTCCTTTTCACCCTTGAGCTTGTTTAGCCTTATAAGTTCGTCCCTAGCCCTGTTGGCAGCGCGTAGCGCGGTTACGCCCCCATAACCTATTGCTGCATATAGCTCCTCAATAGCACCGAAGCTCATACGTTTCAAATAGTGGGGAAGAACTTCCTCCTGCAGTACATCGGAGAGCTGGACTCCGAGCTTTTTTAGGGCTGTTTCAAACATCTGCCCGCCTTGAGCAATGTTTTCTTCTCTTTTTTCTTTCTTGAACCACTGCCTAATTTTGTTTCTGGCATCACTAGTTTTTGCCAGCTCAAGCCATCCACGACTGGGGCCGTGTGCCTGCTTTGATGTGAGAATTTCAATTATGTCGCCGTTCTGGAGCTGATAATCATAGCCAGCTATGCGACCATTGACCTTCGCCCCTACCATTCGATTGCCCACTTCTGAGTGGATTGCATAGGCAAAATCGATAGGAGTAGCTCCGGCTGGGAAGTTGAGGACATCGCCCTTAGGGGTAAATACAAACACCTCATCGGCAAACAGGTCGACTTTAAGTGTGCGGATAAATTCATCGGCATCGGTGTCCTCCTGTGCCTCCAAGAGACGTCTTACCCACTCTAGTCTCTTGTCAAACTCATCCTGCTTATTTATACCCTGCTTATACTTCCAGTGTGCCGCAATACCATACTCTGCAGTCAGGTGCATTTCATGCGTCCTTATCTGGATTTCAAAGGGCACACCCTCCCTGCCTATTACCGTTGTATGGAGCGACTGATACATATTGGGCTTTGGTGTTGATATATAGTCCTTGAATCTTCCTGGCATGGGCTTGTATATGTCGTGAACAATGCCGAGCACATTATAACAATCAACTAGGTCATCAACAATAACCCGGACGGCGTACAGGTCGTAAATCTCGTACATCGCCTTATCTTGATTGTACATCTTTCTGTATATCGAGTACACATGCTTTATCCTGCCATCTATTGTGGCGGAAATATTGTATTCAGAGAGCCCCTTTCCTACAAGCTCGATTGTGTGGTCAAGAAAATCACTGTTGCTCTCTAGGAGCTCCTCGAGCTCGTCAGTAATCTCTTTAAATCCAATCGGGTCAAGGCATTCTAGAGCGAGATCCTCCAATTCACATTTAATGCGCTGCATACCCAGTCTGTGGGCAAGCGGCGCATAGATTTCCATGGTCTCAAGTGCCTTCTCTCTACGCTTCTTTTCGTTCTGGTACTCGATTGTACGCATGTTGTGGAGACGGTCAGCAATCTTTATAAGTATTACTCGGATATCTTTCGCCATCGCAAGGAACATCTTACGCAGATTCTCCATCTGCTCGTCCTCTTTTGAAGTATATTGTACCCTTGTAAGCTTGGTGACTCCGTCCACGAGATCGGCTACCGTTTGACCGAATCGTTTCTTTAACTCTTCATAGCTTGTATTGGTGTCCTCAAGTGTATCGTGCAATATAGCTGAGATGGCAGAGTCTATATCGAGCCCCATCTCTGCAATGATCTCTGCAGCAGCAAGAGGATGACTAATATAGGGCGAACCATCTTTACGCTTCTGGTCTTTATGGGCAGCACAAGCAAACACGAATGCCTCTCTAATACGATCCGCGTCTTCCTTTTGCACACCTAGTTTTTCTATTAAGGCTTCGAGCCGCTCTTCCAATACGTTCACCCACAGTCGTTATTGTTTATGTCACTCTACTGATCTATCAGTTCTCCGACAGTTCTCTAAGTCGCATCAATATTTTCGAGGTGTTTAGATTTGTCGGACATCCCTCCAAAAGTTTTACCTCTATCTGATCATTTTCCAATGAGTATGTCAAACGATTCTTCTCAGCTAATGCCTCAAAACATACCAGGAACCTTGCATACGAGAGCTCAATATTTTCCTCTCTGCTGACAGTACGCAGCATGGAGCCTATCATTGCCCTAACGCTGCCTGAGCTGTCACTGTTTCTGTGAATATGTCGCAACAATGCCACAAACTCACTCTTCTTTGGCATTAGCGAAACCGCTTCTTTCCTTGTTATATCTTTACCTGTTTTGAGTCTGTTGAACAATTCGAGCTCGATCCGCAACTTCTTGTTAGCTTCCTTTTCAAGCCTAATATCGAGAAGCACTATACGCAGAAACGACTCTCCCCTCGACCTGTCCCCCTCGAGCTTGCACACCGCATCGACAATGTCTCCACAGCACATATCCGGCCGGTCCCTGTGTCCACCAAAGTAGAATGCTGGATAATCCTTGCCCTCAATGGCAACCTTCAGTCTGAGACTGTTTCCCCAACCAAGGGGGATTATATCTTTGATCTCCATGTTTCTGATCAGGAAGGCGGGCATTGCATTGTGAGGACCAAATGGCTCTAAGGTGTTTATATCTGAGATAGTATTCTCCGTAAGCATGTCGCCATCCAGCACCGTGTCGATGTTTATATGAGGAGTCTCTAGTTCGCAGGATACATTCTTAAGCAACTCGCTCAGAGCCGGAATATTCTCCTCAGGTATTGTAAAGCCTGCAGCGTACTCATGCCCTCCCCACGTTTCAAACAGGTGAGATACTTTTTGCATTATGGTCAGTATGTTTACTCCGTAGAAGCTCCTCACTGAGCCCCTTCCAACACCGTCTTTTAAGCTGATTAGGAACGCCGGACGAGCGTACCGTTCAGATAGCCTTGAAGCAATGATCCCGATAACACCGGGATGCCAGGTGTCGTTACATATTAGGATTGGACCTTCATCCTTGTCAGTGTTCCGGATATTCTCCTCATAGTACTCTACTACCTCATGGTATGTATCGTTTTCGGTTTTCTGTCGCTCACGGTTTAGTTCACAGACTTTCTCAGTCAACCTTTGTGCAGCCTGAGGGTCATCAGTCAGTAGTAGTTCCAGTTCGTCATTTGCATAGCCCATCCTACCCGCAGCATTCAACCGTGGTGCAATCGAAAAGCCAATGATGCCGGTGTTTACTTCTGCGTTCTCTGATGCCGATTCACGGACCAGTGCTTTAAGTCCGACTCTGTTTCCGCGATTTATCTCCTGAATCCCTCTGTGAACAAGTGCCCTGTTAGTTTTTATCATCGGCATCATATCCGATATTGTACCCAACGCCACAAGATCCGAGTACTCTGTCATCATGGGTTCGATGTTCTCAAATCCCTCATACGCAAGCACAAGCATAAACGCTACGCCGACGCCGGATAGATACTTGAAACTATATTCGCTGTCAGCCCGTCTCGGATTTACAACAGCACATGCTTCGGGCAGATCATCGCGGCACTTGTGGTGGTCGGTAATAATCAGACCCAACCCATTCTGCTTTGCCCAGAGCGCCTCCTCTATTGCTGTAATTCCAAGGTCCACCGTTATAACAAGGGAGACTCCCTTTTGGGCAAGCTGTTCCAACGCGTCTACATTGAGCCCGTATCCCTCTTCAACTCTGTTTGGTATATAGTATATGCAGTCGGCTTCCTTTTTGCGAAGCCATTTCACAACTAGACATACAGCAGTCAACCCGTCAACGTCGTAGTCACCAAAAACTGCAATACGCTCACCATTATCAAGTGCTTTCCGAATTCTTGAGCATGCAGCGTCGATGTCGGGCAAACGGTTTGGATCTTCAATAATTGAGATATCAGTATTAAGAAAGTCCTTTGCTTCTGATATGCTATCTATACCTCTTGCTGCGAGTACCTTTGCAGCTATGGGCGGTATTCCTCCCGAAAGAAGAACGGACTCTGCTTCAGGGTTTTGGTCACTTAGAATCCAGGTTTTGTTCATCTCAGCCTCCGTCTTCGTCCTAGTTAAGTACTTGCTCTCTGTCTACTCACTATTCCGGCACTCCAGCGTAATAATCGGAATATGCGGTCTGTTGAATATCCTAAAGGAGATACTCGCATTCCCTATTCCTCTACTGGTAATCATAACGGTGTCGTTCTTGACGTACATACCACTCGTATATTTCGGAAGGAACACCCTTCCTGGTCCAATCAGGCCATCTGTAAAGGGCAACCTAATAAGTCCTCCATGGGCATGCCCTGTCAAAACAAGCGGAATGCGTAGCTCAACGTACTCTTCGAAGCGCTCATACCTGTGGCTCAGGGCTATCATAACTGAGTCTGATTTCTTTCGGGCAAGTGTTACTGTTTTACCCATTTCAATCATATCAGCGCGTCCGTTGGGATCATCTATGCCCAATATGATGATTTCACTATCTAGACGTCTAATTAACGAAGTTTGATTTCTCAGCACCGTTACTCCGGCATCCTGCAGTATTCTAAAAATTACGCTACTTTTCCCTGTCGCGTACTCGTGATTACCCGACACGTAATATGTTGGAGCAATTTTGGCAATATCGCTAACCGATTTTTGCAACTCCGAAATATCATTTCTGTTCTCAACTATATCTCCGGTAATAGCTATTATATCAGGTTTGGCACTCTTTATAATATTTAGCAGCTTCACGTTGTCAGTACCAAACTCTGCGCCGTGAAGGTCGGAAAGGTGCACTATTCTAAACCCTTCAAACTCTTCTGGAAGACCCTCGAGCGGAACAACAAACTCCTCTACTTCGAGATTATAGTTTGAATCATAAATCAGTAGCGCAAGGACACCAATCAATATCAAAGCAGCAATTATTGCGTATGTCACAGGATTTCCTCTCTTTTGATTTGCTGATGTTTCTATATCTCGCATAAACCCGTATAAATATCCTCTGCTCTATTACTAAGGATATCCTTCCTATTTCTTGACTCGCACATAAATATGCTTGATATGTGGTGAGTTTGTTTCTCTCGCATCTATCTCAAACGAATCGACAGATTTAACGAGAGGTGTTAAGCTCCTGAAACCAAAGTTGCGTGGGTCGAAGTCAGGTTGCTTCTTGATGATGAGATTTCCCAGCTCGCCGAGAAATGCCCATCCGTCTTCATCGCCAATATCAGTAATTGAATCTGAGAGAAGCTTGACGATTTTCTTGGGAAGCCCTTTATCAGCATGTTTCTTCTTGTTGTCGGTCACAGTTTGTGCCGCTTCCGCATCCATCTTGTTTGTAAGCACTTCGATGTAGACAAACTTGTCACAGGCAACAATAAAGGGTAGAGGTGTTTTCTTCTCTCCAAACCCAAGTACCTTCACACCTGATTCGCGGAGACGCAGCGCAAGGCGGGTAAAGTCCGAGTCTGAGGACACAATACAAAACGCATCTACCTTTCCCTCATATAATATGTCCATCGCGTCGATGATCATAGCTGAGTCGGTAGAATTCTTGCCGGTAGTATATCCAAACTGTTGTATTGGAGTCAATGCGCTCTCAAGAAGCTCATTTTTCCAGCCTGATAGCTCGGACTTTGTAAAGTCTCCGTATATTCTCTTTATTGTTGGCGTCCCGTAGATTGCAATTTCCTCCATAATGTTCTTTAAGCTTCTTCTGGGGATATTGTCCGCATCAATCAGAACAGCCAGTCGTAAGTCATTTAGTTGTGACACAAATACACTCCCTTCTATTTGTATGATATACCATTTGGTTATCACATTATAACATATAAAGCTGATATCGAGAAGTTGTTTCACAGATTTTCAGTATTTTCTAATACAAAAAAACAGGACACCAATCATGATACGCAATGCATCAAAATTGGTGTCCTTTGGTGGGCCTTCGGGGACTCGAACCCAGGACCGTCCGGTTATGAGCCGGATGCTCTAACCAGCTGAGCTAAAGGCCCGTAAATATACGATGTGCCGCCACCATCTGGTGGCGGCCTTATCGTCTGGCTCCCCAAGTTGGACTCGAACCAACGACCCTGC
>JAAYOS010000092.1 GCA_012520195.1 Clostridiales bacterium
ATATATAGCTTTTTTAGTGTCTTCGTCCAGTTATGGCCTACCGGTGATAGGCTGTCTCCGGTTTTATGTGTCCGAACCCAAAGCCCTTTCTCAATTAGCTCAGGTTTCAAATAAACAACATTAATAATATCGGTCATTTTTTCTGAGTATATATCAAGGCCTTCAGAATTGTACAGGCTTTTATCGTAATCATTCAAATCAGTTACGTCAGACTCAGAAGTTATTAACTCAGCCTCTATTTCCCAGCGGCCAAACCTAGTCAAACCGAGAATAAGAGGCACACACTCATCAGAAACGTTATTGTCTTTGCGCATTGCCAATTCGCCGTAACGACAATAAGCCGTGATCCTTCCGGGCAAATGGACCTCGCCTGACACCGAGGGGCCGGACACCAAATCAATTACTGCCGAAACGTGCCTATATGACAGATCCGGAGTATCTGGAGTACGCCTATCTTCCCGAAACGTAGCCGCATACATAAGCTTTACAACTCTGCCGGCAATGCCCTCGGGAAGCTCGAGCAATGCTTTTCGGGAGATGGAGGGCTCTGCACCTTTGGTAAATTCAACTGCCAGGGCTGTTTCGTCGAGATAGTCCGCATCACTGCGTACGAGCCTCGTTAGTTCCGCAATCCCCTCAACAAAAGATGGATTGATATCACATAGCATAGGGATTATTTCGTGCCTTATTTTGTTCCTTGTAAACCTGGTATCGATATTTGTGCTATCGGTTACATATTTTATGCCCCGTTCATTGAGAAATGCCTCGATCAATTCTCTTGAAGAAAAAATAAGGGGTCTGATTATTTTCCCCCTTATTGGTGGTATTCCAGCCAGTCCACGTAAGCCTGCTCCGCGTACTGCATTAATAATGAATGTTTCTGCGTTGTCATTTAGGTTATGGGCTGTGGCTATCTTTGTACAAGAATATGCATTAGCTGTCTCTTCCAAAAAGGAGTAGCGTACACGTCTTGCCGTCTCCTCGATTCCTGTTCCGTTTGCTGACGCCTCTTCTGCAACATCCACTCTTTTTACTGTAAGTTGAATACCAAGACTATCGCAGAGCTCACGCACATAATTTTCGTCGCGGTTCGATTCTTCACCGCGCAGGCAATGATTGAGATGGGCGGCATGGAGTGAGATTCCAAACTCTTGTCGTCTCTCATTAAGAAGTACCGTCAGCGCCGTAGAGTCTGCTCCTCCCGAAAGCGCTATAAGCACCCTGTCTCCCTGTTGAAGCATCCCGTACTCTTTGACAGCTGAAAGAAGGTTATTAGACTGCCCGAAAGCGCCTCCCATGTCCAGTACCTCCAAGATAGTGTTGTCTTGTTAATATTCCTCAGTATGTATGCGTTCCCTTGAGGCAAATACCGTATACTGTGGAACCCACTGCAGTTCGATCGTGCCGGTGCTACCGTGTCTGTTTTTTGCCACTATGCACTCTGCGATGTTTCTCCTGTCGGTATCTTCATCGTAATAGTCTTCCCTGTAGAGGAACATAATTATGTCTGCATCCTGTTCGATTGCACCAGACTCACGGAGATCGGAGAGCATTGGCCTCTTATCGGTACGCTTTTCATTTGCCCTGGACAGCTGGCTAAGGCAGAGCACAGGAACGGATAGCTCCTTTGCCATAATCTTGAGAGAACGGGAGATCTCAGAGACTTCCTGAACCCTGTTCTCGTTTCTCCTGCCCGAGAGTTGCATCAACTGAAGATAATCTATTATTACTAAGCCCAAACCGTCAACACGACGGCATTTCGCCTTGATTTCAGCTGGGGTTACTGTGGGATTGTCATCTATTCTAATGTCACAGCGGCTGAGACTCTCGGATGCGATAGCGATCTTTGTCCAGTCGTTCTCGTTTAAGTCGCCGGTCAACAGCTTTTTTGAATCGACAAAAGCCTCTGCTGCCAGCAGTCGGGCTGCGAGCTGCTCTTTTGACATCTCCAGCGAGAATATTGCAATCGGTTTCCGCTCCTTTTTTGCGGCCGCGAGAGCCATATTCAGGGCGATTGAAGTCTTACCCATACCAGGCCGTGATGCAACCAGAACGAGATCCGTTTTGTTCAATCCGCTTATCATGTTATCGAGCTCGGAAAATCCGGTAGTGAGGCCCGGGATCTTACCCTTATTTTTGGCGAGTTCATTCAGGTTTTCATATACATCGATAAGAACTGTGGAGATGTGTGCAAAGCCTTGATCGGCACGCCCCTGTCTGATGGCGTATATCTTCTGCTCGGCGACTTCGAGTATCTCAGACGCCTCACCCTCTTCATTATATACCAGTCCTGAGACCTCACCCGCTACTTGAGCGATCTGTCGAAGTACCGCCTTGTCCCGTACGATTTTTGCATAGTGGCCGACATTTGCAGCAGTGGGGGTTATCTCCATCAGCTGCATTATATAGTCTCTGCTTACCCGGTCGTCGTATACACCCCTGATTTTCATCCTGTCTAGAACGGTCACAGGGTCTATCGCCTGCGAGAAACTGAACATTGAGTGGATTGTTTCGAATATGTCGCGGTTTTGGTCAATATAAAAGTCCTCAGCTTTTAATATCTCAACAACCTCGGGCACGCAACGAGAGTCGATAATCATCGATCCAATTACCGACTGCTCTGCCTCCATGCTATAGGGCACACTCCTGCCCAAAAGCTCATCCATTACAATACCCCTTGTTTGTTCTCTTTAGTTAAGGACTATTCGGTCACGATTACCATTAGCGTAGCATTTATATCATATCCGAGTTTTGCCGTCAACTCGTAGCTTCCGTACTGCTTGATCGGCTCATCCAGCACGATCTTTCTTCTGTCGATGTCGATACCGTGCTGCTTTTTGACCTCTTCGGCGATCTCCATTGAAGTTACCGATCCGAATAGCTTTCCGTTCTCGCCTGCCTTTGCTTTGATCTTTGTCACCTTTGATTTCAATGTCTCCGCCGTCTCTCTGAGCATTTGCTTCTCCTGCTCTATGGCCTTCTCCTGTGCCTTCTGGCGGCGCTTTGCCTCATTCAGCGCTTCGGTTGTGGCCTCCACTGCGAGTTTCCTCGGCAGTAGGAAGTTTCGGGCATACCCGTCGGACACATTTACGATGTCTCCCTTTTTACCCTGTCCCTTAACATCTTGCTGTAGTATTACTTTCATAAGAACCTCTTTTCTCCTATTATGCTAACTCAGGTCTATATCACGTCTAGTTTACATCTATTTGTCACATCTATTTGTCACATCTAATATATATCTATTTGTCGAGATACTCATCTATTGCATCATACAGTCTGCTGAGCACCACTTCCGGACTAAGGCCTTTGATCTGTGCGCCGGCCATGTTAAGATGCCCTCCGCCTCCGAGCTTTTCCAGTATCACCTGAACATTGACTTTACCCAGGGATCTGGCTGAAATCACAGTCTCATCTCCCTCGGGAAAGAGCACGAAGGAGGCCTGCACGCCTTGCACGTTGAGTAACTCGTCTGCAGCCTGTGCAGCGGTAGTTCTGTTTACAGTTCTGTCCGATAGCGCAACCGATACGCCACCACGGTACATACTAGCATGTGTAACAATATTGTACTTGTCTACACAGCTCTCAAAATCGGACTGAAACAGTCTCTTGATTTCCACCGGGTCGGCACCCTGATTGCGAAGACGGGCAGCCGCTTCGAATGTTCGTACACCCGTGCGCATCGAAAAGTTCTTTGTGTCGAGGACGATACCCGCAAGCATGGCCTCTGCCTCTACCTTAAGAATTGGTACGTCTTGGTTCATATAGCTGAGGAGCTCGCTCACAAGCTCTGAAGCTGATGAGGCATACGGCTCATGGAAATTGAGCGCAGCGTTGTCTATATAGGCGGCGGCACGACGGTGGTGATCTATAACTGCAATGCGATTGCACGAAAGCAGAAGCTCCTCCGACTCCACCATCTGTGGCCTGTTTACGTCTGTAACTACAAGCAGCGTTCCGCTGTCTGCCATAAGGATTGCATCTGTAGGTGAAATGATTACACCTTCATATTCAGGCTGTTTCTCAAGCCTATCCAGAAGCTGTCCAGCCGCTGTGGTTTCCTTATCAACAACAACATGTGCCTTTCTGTCTAGCTTTCTGCATGCGCACACTATTCCCGCGGCAGAGCCGATACTGTCCAAGTCCGACATCTTGTGGCCCATCACCATTACATTTCCAGAGTCCTTAATTAGCTGGGCGAGTGCATTTGCCATTACCCGGCTCTTAACCTTGGTGCGCTTCTGGACCTCCTGTGTCTGTCCGCCATAGAACTCGAAGTTTCTCATGTTCTTTATGACGGCCTGGTCCCCTCCACGGCTGAGCGCCATGTCGATGGCCAAAAGCGAAAACCTGAGGTTCTCAGCAAAATCCTTGCCGTCAACGCCTATTCCTATGCTCAGTGTAAGGGGCATCTGCTCTGGAAATAGCAATTTTGCTTTCTCAAGTATTGGGAATCTGTTTTCCTTGAGGACTCGCAAGTCTTTGCGCTCCATTATGACAAGGTATCTGTCCCTGTCGTACTTTCTTAATAGAAATCCCGCTTCGGCAGCCCACTGGTTTATTATTTCGTCCAGATCTATGAGCACCTTTGAATAGTCGTTTGACGAGCCCGACTTTACAATCTCTTCGTAGTTGTCGATCAGTACCACTGCCACAACGGGACGACTGTCCTCATAAATCTGCCTTATCCGTCTCGTCTCGGTTACATCTATAAAATAGATCGTGCCAAATAGTCCGGGCTTGCCCTCAACCTTGGCGGTGTTTCCGTGCAGCTCGTATATCCTGTCCCCAATTATTAGGTCTGTTAGCGAAATATTCCGGCCTTCCATAAGCCAACGCACATCTATTTGGGGTATTATGTCCGAAAGCTTGATCTCAAACGTGTGGCGTCGCTCACCAGTCATAGAATGGAACAGGTTGTTACACCAGATTACCTCTCCGGTCTCAACCCTTATTATTGCGGTTGGGAAAGGGGATGCACTGACAGAATTTGTTGCTGCATCACCGATGTTTGACGCAACACTGTCTATAAGAGCCAGTATCTCTTTTCTGCGTTTTGCAGCAGCATTTCTAAAAACGACATACTGAGCGACAAGAAGGAGAAGTCCCGCCGCTGCCACATAAACATTCACAAACAAGATCGCTATAAAAAACAGCAAAAAAATTACAAAGTACGCCCGCATTCCCGGCTCAAGGAGTCTTGCAGCCCTCTTGTTTCTCAAACTTTCTCCCCCTTTAAAAGGCCAGCTATGGGGATATTATAACAGACTTCTATATCAAAAACAACGTAAATACGCCCAAATAACATCGATAGTCACATTGAAGCACCTCCTAAATATGATACAAATTTCACTGCCTGACATTTGATTTTTTTAGCATACTCTTGTATAATATGTATGTTTCAAAAACTAATAATTTCAGGGTTGGGCTCTGAACATGCGAATTTTTTCGTTGCTCTGACCCATTGGAGGAATTTGTATGGCAAGAGATCATCTGCTTTGTGACAAGACAGAAATAGTAGTCACAGTACTTATGGGGAATCAGTGGAGAAACGTCAACATAACTGCGGACAAGATAAAGCGGATACAGTTTGACAAATGCAAGGAGAGGGTCTTCCTCTTCAAAACGGTAGACTCCGAGAAAATTACCATTGAGTATTCACCTTCGGAGATTCCAATAGTTATTTACAAGCAAAAAGAGAAGAAGTTCTTCGACGACTACAAGACGCGGCTTGAGAAATTTGCTAAAAATAACATCCTCACCTTTATAGATAACACAAAGGAATAATAATTCTGACAGGGGACACAGAGCTGTGTTCCCTGTGTTATTTGAAATTCCTGTATACATTGTCTTCTTTTGGTGCTATAATGTCTGATAGCACAACTATTTTCTTTGTAATATAACACGGTTGCGGCCGTGATTTTATAGAACTAAGTTAAAAAATAATCATAAAAAGTTCTCGGCTTGTCCATAATAAGCGGCAGAGAAACAAGTTTTTCCTGCCCTTAACTGATTGTGTTTCAAATTATTAACCTACACTTCTACATACGGACATCCGTTGAATACCAATCAATTCTTAAGGAGTAATTATTTAATATGGCTCAAAAACTAAAAATCACACCTCTGGGAGGTCTGCAAGAGATAGGGAAGAACCTCTATGTCTATGAATGTGGAGGCGAAATTCTCGTTGTGGACTGCGGCATGGCCTTCCCAGATGAGGATATGCTCGGTGTCGATATTGTCCTCCCTGACATCAGCTATCTTGTCAAGAACAAGAAGCGCATTAGCGCTATTGTCATTACACACGGCCACGAGGACCATATCGGTGCACTTCCATATGTGCTGAAAGAGATTAATGTACCCGTATATGCAACACCCCTCGCACTAGGCCTTATCCGAAACAAGCTCGACGAAGCAGGAATTCTGAGCAATTCGCGCCTTCACGCAATCCAAGCGGGCAGTGTCATGAAAATTGGAATATTCAGAGTGGAGGCTATAAGCGTAAACCATTCAACTCCGGATTCTGTTGCTTATGCTATTACAACACCAGTCGGAACAGTAATACACACCGGAGATTTCAAGATCGACTCTAACCCTGTAGAGGGACCTATGATAGACCTCGGACGGTTTGGCGAGTACGGCAAGCAGGGAGTACTTGCACTTCTATCAGATTCTACAAACGCTGAGCGTCCAGGCTATACAATGTCTGAAAGCACAGTAGGGGAAACCTTTAACCGTCTGTTTAAGGGCTCAAAGGAGCGTCTGATCGTTACAACATTTGCTTCCAACGTTCACCGTATCCAGCAGATTATCGAAGTAGCGATCAAACATGGAAGAAGAGTCGCAATTTCCGGCCGCTCAATCGAGAACATTCTTAACCTGGCAGTGCGACTTGGTTACGTGAGCATACCTGATGGCACTCTAATCGATATGACCCGGATAAACAGCATCCCCAAGAGCAAACTTGTCATAATTACAACCGGCAGTCAGGGAGAGACTCTCTCGGCGCTCTCGCGTATGGCTTTCGGAACGCACCGTCAGGTGGAGATTGGCAAGGGGGACAAAATAATCGTATCCGCTTCACCAATACCCGGAAACGAAAAGACAGTTTCTAAGGTTATAAATGAGCTTATGCTCAAGGGTGCGGAAGTTGTATACGAGAGCCTGAGCGCACTCCACGTCTCTGGACATGCCTGCCGTGAGGAACTGAAAATAATGCTGGGCCTCACAAAGCCTGAGTTTTTCATCCCTATCCACGGAGAGGTAAAACACATGCGGGCACATTCCAATCTCGCTCTTGAGATGGGCTTTCCTCAGAAGAATATTCTGCTGGGTGAAAACGGTCGTACTATTGAGTTTACTAAAAAGACAGCTAAGTTCGGAGGTCGCGTCAGCACCGGTCACGTCCTTATCGACGGCGGCATTGGCAGCGACGTCGGAGCGATGGTGTTACGCGACAGACAGATGCTCGCAGAAAACGGTATCATTCTTGCCATTATGTCTCTTGAAAAATCCTCAGGCTTAATTGTGTCCGGCCCCGAGATAATCACTCGCGGATTTGTCTACTCAAGGGAGCTGGGCAATATCATCGCCGAGATGACATCTACCGCGGCCAAAGCTGCAGAGGCTTCGGACAAGAGTGACATCCCCGCTATGAGGGCCGCTGTGAAGAAGAGTCTTAGCGATTTGATATATAAAAAGTCAAGATGCAGACCGATGATTCTGCCAATAATAATGGAAGTGTGACGGTTGACTGACCGTTCCTAAACGGAGGATACAATATCTATGAAAATGGGCATTGTGGGACTTCCCAACGTTGGTAAGTCCACACTTTTTAACGCGCTTACAGATGCGGGAGCAGGAGCAGCGAACTATCCGTTCTGCACAATCGATCCAAACGTCGGCGTTGTAGCAGTTCCTGACAACAGATTGGATTTCCTGACAGAACTCTATAAACCTAAGAAGACAACACCGGCAACGGTTGAATTTCTCGACATCGCAGGTCTTGTCAGGGGTGCCTCCCGCGGCGAAGGATTAGGAAATAAATTCTTAGGCCATATCAGGTCTGTTGATGCCATAATCCATGTCGTTAGGTGCTTTGATAGTACCGATATAACCCACGTAGAAGGTAAGACTGACCCTCTGCGCGACATCTCAATTGTCGAAACTGAACTTGTCCTCTCAGATCTTGAGTATCTGGAACGCCAGATCGACAGGCTGAAAGTTGCACTTAAGGGGGACAAAACACTAAAAACTAAGTTGGACATGCTTGAGCGCCTCCATGAACATCTGGATAAGGCGAACTCAGCAAGAACCTTTGAAACGACCAGCATAGTAGAGGAAGAATATTTCTCTTCTCTAGAGCTGCTTACACGAAAGCCGATTCTGTATGTAGCAAACATGGACATTGACGGTTTCCTGAACTTCTCGGAAAACCCATATTTCCAGAGTCTACTGAAACATTCCGAGAAGGAAAGAGCCGAGGCATTACCTATCTGTGCAAAACTTGAGGAGGAAATAATGGCCCTTGACGAAGAGGACCGTAAGCCCTTCCTAGAGGACATGCAATTGACCGAACCCGGACTGTACCGTGTGATACGAAAGAGTTACGCTTTGCTGGGTCTGATCTCTTTCTTCACTGCAGGGGAGACAGAGGTTCGCGCGTGGACGATCCGAAAGGGTACACGGGCGCCGCAGGCCGCAGGTAAGATACACTCCGACTTTGAACGGGGTTTTATTCGAGCAGAAATAATATCCTATGAGGATCTATATAGAGAGGGCTCAGTGGCACGCGCCAGAGAAAAGGGGCATTATCGGCTGGAGGGGAAGGAGTACGTCATGAAGGACGGCGATGTTACTCTTTTCCGGTTTAACGTATGATATGAAGAGCTTGATAGTAAAGGACTCGCCAAACAGAATACAGATAATTGACGGCCTGCGTGGTCTTTCCATTCTCCTTATGGTAGCGTACCATTTTGGTTATGACCTTGTCATCTTTGTCGGGGTTTCTCCACAGCTTATCCACAACCCCGTTCTTGATGTCCTCCAGAGTTTCTTTGCTGGCTTGTTCATCCTAATGTCTGGAATCAGCTGCCGCTTCTCCAAAAGCAACCTGAAACGCGGTCTGCTGATGCTCCCGGTTGCTGCCGCAATAACTTTGGTCACTTGGTCGATCGGCTTTCCTGTATGGTTTGGCATCATTCACTTCTTAGGGATATCTGCAATTCTCTTCAGTATAGTCTCTCCTGCAATCGACAAAATCTCTAGACCTGTCCAGTTTATTATATACATAGTCTTGTTTCTTTGCTCTATCCAGTTTACCGGCAGAAGGTACGATGTCTCCTGGCTGTGGTGGCTCGGCTTTCGTCCTGAGGGTTGGTCTTCAGCAGATTATTTCCCACTGATTCCGTGGTTTTTCATTTATCTCCTAGGAACCCTGGTCGGAACTTATATTACCGAAAACCGGTTACCAAGAAGATTCTACGCCCAAAGAGTGCCTTTCTTTGCTGCTATTGGCAGAAACACGATGCTTATATATGTTTTACATCAGCCAGTTTTATATGTCATAACCCTAATGATAAAGGGAATAATCAACGCCATACAATAAATAAAACTAGGAAGGTGAAGCAAATGAACGAAACACTAAGGACTCTGTTCGAGAGACGTTCTGTTCGCAGCTACAAAGCAGATCCAATTTCAAAATCAGACCTTGAGACAATTGTAGCAGCCGGAAAGGCCGCTGCATCAGGAATGAACCGTCAACCATACCACATCACCGTTGTACAGAACCCTGATGCAATTGGTGAACTTAGCGATCTTGTAAAAAGGCAAATGCTGAAAGGACCTATGGCGGAGCGGGCAAAAGACCCCTCATTTAGTCCCGTTTATGGTGCACCAGCATTAATAATTGTCTCGGCAGATCCGAAACAGGGCCTGTCTACTTACGACTCTACACTTGTAATGGGTAATATGTATATCGGTGCGAGATCACTCGGAATCGGTTCCTGCTGGCTGAATATTTTCGGTGTAATTGCAGATGAGCCTGAAGCTAAGGAGGTCTACGCAAAACTCGGAGTGCCTGATGGCTACAAGGTGATCGTTGCTTCCTGCTTTGGCTATCCTGACGGTGAGTGGCCCCAGGCCCGAGAAAAGCGCAATGACAACGTAAACTATCTGCTATAGAGACGGCTATCTGCTATAGAAACTACTATCTGCTATAGAAACTAATTACATGTTGAGAATTGCCACATCCCCCTTCCATCTTCGAAATGGGAGGGGGAGCTTTACTTGTGCCCAAAACTGCACTCCTAATTCCTGTACAGAACTTCTGTTTAATGCTATACTTATTACGAAAACATCCTATGCAAATATCTTATTTAAGCACCTTATGCAAACATCACTCATTACTTATTATGGTGGAACAGGGGGCAGACAGATGAAACGGCGTCTCATAGCGGTTTTTTTTGCGCTGATTACTATTGTTTGCCTATTTGCTCTTGTGGGTTGTGAAGACTCACATGAGGAGCAAACTGTCCTAATCATCGAAGGCGAGCCAGTGAGTAAACTGGAGTATGAGTATCAGCTAATCTCAGTGATGAAGACTTACGAATACTATGGCGGACGCCCAATCGATTGGAGCACACTAATAGAAGGGATGGAAGCTGAGGAATATTTCAGGGAGCAGGCTATCGAAAGTGTGCTACTACTCCGTGCAGTTAAGCTTAATGCTGAAAGGCTCGATGTATCGCTGACAGATAAGGAATATTCACAGATAAAAAATACCATCGATGAACAGATAAAACAGGCCGGTGGAAGGCGTGCTTTTGAAAAACAGTTAAATGATAACCGGCTTACCCAAGAACTATATGAGGATATACTATCGGGTCCAGAGCTATATAAC
>JAAYOS010000093.1 GCA_012520195.1 Clostridiales bacterium
CATATCGTTTGCAAAAGTTCTCGCTGGCAGCATACACAGCAGATGGACTTCGTCTGAATCAATGGGGTACTGGCTACCGTGAATTACCAGAGCATTGAGCTTGACAAGCGTCCCTTTCGGTACTATGAAGGCCTCTAGTCTGTCGGTGTTCCACATCTCGGGTGGTCCAAATGCTGCGCCGACATATATTATGACATCTCCGTCCACAGGTAGCAGACATTCACATGTTTTTGCATGTGCCTCCATAAAGGAGACTACATTTTTTTCACTTTTCTTAACATGACACACAGAAATCGTGGGGGCACCACCAAATTCTGTTGTCATGATATCGGGATAGAACCCAAACGGCGGAAGGAGCGACTTCTTTACCAGATCGGAAGTATCAAGCAGATTTTGATATGAACCGTACTTTGCGAATCCTTCGGTAGTAAGCGGTTTTGCGGTCAATTGCCTCATATATTACCTCTCAATTCGATATACTCGATATACTCGAAATGCTCGTTATACACTCTCGAACCTAATACACCTCGAACCTAGTTTTCAATAGCTACTCAACACTGTTTCGACATATATTGATGTTGTAGTCACAACACCCTATTCGACATATCCGCTTTCTTTCATGATCAAGTAAGAAGCGGTGAGTGCTTCAACCTGCGAAATGTTATATTGGAAATCCTGCTCCAGAACTGCCCACTCGACTCCGTTCTTCAAAGCCTCTTCCAAACACTCACTCAAATTTACAACACCTGTTCCCGGGGCTACGAACTGTGGCATCAGATTTACTCCCCCATCACGTCTCGGGCTCTCTACAACTTTCGGAATGTAGTCCTTTATATGTATAGCACTACTTAATCGGCTACCGAGATCTTTTATAACAATGGCAGGGTTCTTTCCACTATACATGCACCACCCGATATCTAGTTCGATTCTGAGGTTTTCGCTGTTTGCACACATAAGGTATAGAGCAGGTACCCCTCTATAGCACAGCTCAAATTCAATATCATGATTGTGGAAGGCAAACTCGATGCCCTCTTTTTTGCACTCAGTGGCAACCTCCTCCAACTCCTCGATTTCTCTCATGATTTCATCGTATGTGGGTGGCTCTATTTCATCACTGAAACGAAACCGACCGGCAACACCGGAAAAGGTCGTAATCCGATTTACCTCAAGCTTATGTGCATTCTCGATGATCTCACTGAGTTTGACTTCGCTCCCATCCATCCTTCTTTTCATGTAACCCAGGGTAATGGGCTCAATGCCAAAGCTCTTTACCCTTTTTAGGTTCTCAACATAGTCCCCGCGAAGCAACATATCTCCGCCCTCAAAGCCCTTGTAGCCAAGCTGTGCGTAACTTTGTAATAGTGCATAAATATCGACGCTGGGATCAAAAAAGGGCATAAAGCCTATAAATCCAGCCTTCATTTTTTTCATCTGTTTTACCTCATTTCGAAATAACTCTCAGTCTCTACCCAAATCATTGCGAAGTAGTACCTCCAAAACTCCGGCTACTTCAACTACTCCAGCAGACCCGATTCCTTCATGACTAGGTAATCTACTTGCAGTGCCTCCATCGGCGTCAGTGCGTGCATAAAATCCTGTTCCACAACAATGTACTCCAGGCCAATTTCATGGCAAGCTTTTAGACATCCGTGGACATCCAATTCGCCACTTCCGAGCGAGCAGAAGTTCGGCATGTCATAGAGCTCCTTGCTGCCCCAGAGGGGAACTTGCACATCCGGACCTAAGATGAAGTCCTTGAAGTGGACCGCAGATAGACGTGGGGCTATGCGCTTCAGCACATTTACAGGGTTCAATCCTGCGTATGTCGTCCAACCTACATCAAGCTCAATCCAGAGATCGGGCGCAAAAGCGAGCAACATATCAAACACGGTAAGCCCATTGAAACTCATCGTAAACTCCGGGTCGTGGTTATGATAGGCAAGCTTAATACCCTCTTTCTTACATGCCTCCGCAGCATTTTGCAGAAACTCGATCTCACACATGACATCATCGTATGTGGCCTGCTTATTCATCTTTGTAAAATAGACTTTTCCGTGAAAAACTACTGCCCTCTCAACTTCCAGTTTATGAGCGCTTTCAATTATGCTGTCGATGCCGTCCCTTTCAAGCGTCTCCCCCGACATTGTTGCGACCGTAAGGCACTCCAACCCTATATCGTGTAGGCGCTTTTTATTCTCGCTCAAGTCACCCCTAAGCAGAACGAATTCTCCGTTTTCTGTGCCTCTGTATCCGATCTTGGCTGCTTGTTCAAGTTGTTCCCATGGATCTGCACTGTAGTCCATGAATCCGATAAATCCCGCTTTCATTTTCATTGTCATATCCTCTCCTGGTGGTATATGTAACGAACGTGGGGATGCTACAGGTCGGCAAGACCCGCCATATGTAAGGGTAGCGGCGGATCTTGCCGGAGGTTTGACCAGAGTAGCATCTCTGCTAAGGCATATATTATTACCTTTGGTTATATCTAGTAAGTGCCGCCTGGTACGCCTCGATCGCAGCCTCAATATTCATGCCGTGGAGCCGAGAGATGAACTCATCATATGAGCTTTCAAGGTCGGTGTTACCGAACATCACGTTGATTGTATATTCCTGTACAAGAGTCTCGATGTCGGTTGCATTCCTGTTATAGATTTCCGCCTCTTCTGCCGTCATTGACAATCCATTGGGCATGTTCTTATGGGTCGGGGCAGTTTCCCAGACATCATAAGCGATAAATACATTCTGGTTCTCCATGGTCTCCCACAATTTGTCGAATAGGTACCAGCCCGGCTTATCACCCATGTACATGTAGGTGAAGCGGTCAGCAGCAGTGTCAGAGTTACTCTCAAGCATGAAATCCCTGAATACAGGCTTGCCGTCAACATAGTCGAAGGACTCCCCTTCGATTCCATACTCGCATGTCACTGCACCCTCATAGCTGTAGCGCCAGTCTAGCCAACGCACAGCCAGATCGGGACGGGTGCACTGAGTGGTTACGAAAGTGTAGTCGCGAACAGGACTTTGGAAATATGCCAAACCTGCTGGAGTGTTTTCATCGCCCCATGGAGGATTGACGGGGGTCAGCCAAAAGTCGGGATGCTTTTCAGCGTCCACCCTTTCATTGGTAACCATACCGTCGGCACAGAATGGCCACATAGTATGTGAAGCAGCTATGATTCCGTCGTCGTAGCCCGCAGTCGACCAGAACATGGTATTGTTCTCGATCGTCAAAAAGTCCCTGTAAATCAAGTCCTCACTAAACCACTTTGATATAGTCTTCAAATACTCTTTGTAACCGGGCTCCAAGGGTCCGAACTTGACTATCCCGTCTTCCTGATAGAAATCCTTACCTACCCCAAAGGCAGAAACAAACTCGCTTGAATAGTAGAATCCACTAGGAGGTAGCATCAGTGAGCCAGGTTTGCCTAACTGTTCCTTAAAAGCAGTAAGTGCATTGTACCAGTCATCAATTGTCACTGGGGCAGGCAGTCCAACCTGATCCAACCAATCCTGCCTAATTCCGAGACCTGTCCAAGGTGGTTCACCCGGATAGGAGGTAACGAATAGCATTCCGGCCATTCTTCCAGTATCCGTTACGGTCTCTTTGTAGTGGTAGTCACTCCACTCACGCATCGCCTTGTAATTTGGCGCGTAATCCTCAATCAGGTCATTGAGCTCGAGGACTATACCGTCATCGATCCACTTATCAGGTCCCCCGGTTATCGGTATGTCATTCATCCACATTATGTCCGGCCAATCATTCGATGTGATAAGTAAGCCAAAGGTCTCGTTTTCCATCCCCTGGGCAGGAATCTGATACTCCATATGAATGTTTGTTAGTTCCTCGATGTACTGAGTGATCTTCCTGTCGTTCATATCCGAAAAGTATGTTGTCGCGGTGTCATAGCTCCAAAAAGCTGACATGTTGTACTTCTCTTCTACCAAAGGCAGAACTGTTTCCTTCGATAGATCCGGTCCTTCATCTATCTCTGCGGATTCTGTCGGTTTCTTATCTGCAGCAGGTGACGAAGTGGACGGCGGTGTGGTGGATTCTTCGTTTCCGTCAGAACAACCGACAAACAGCGATACCACCAACACAAGGATCAAGATTAAAGCGAAGTAATTTTTCATTGTTTTTCTCCTTGTTTTAGTATTTGCAGGAATTATTAAGGGCGCTCCTGCAGGCCGCCTAAAGGTCAGGCGCGATGTTGGGATACCTAAAGATCGATGGATGCTTCCATTACTGTTGGATGACCGAAGAAACCGGGCTTTAGTGGCGCCGGCCGCTGAGGACGGGTCTCAATCGAATATACCCTGTTTGTTGCATCGGAATTATCGATTGCGTTCAAGATTTCTACCGTGTGTAGGGCAAGCTCGGCGCTTGAGCGGTGTGGACGGCCCCTGCGGATTGCCCATGCCATATCCACAACAGCAATACCGCGCCAGCTGTTGTGGCAGGGTTCACGTTTACCCGTTTTGGTCGGAATCTCTGGATCCATATCGCTGAATCCGTGGGTGAAAGGCACCTTGAATTTTTCCCCGGGATTTCCGACACGGGTAATATACACGTCATTTCCCCATCCGCCAAAGTAGTTGGGGTCGGGCAGCGTCAGCGTACCCTCAGTGCCAAGGATCTCAACACGTGGAATCTCAGGCGAGAATCCCTCGGAGCACATCGCAAGCGACCCATAACATCCGCACTCAAATTCGAGATTCCCCATCATTACTGTCTCACCGCTCAACTTGTCGATCTTTTGACCGTACCGTGGATGACCAGTGTTTGTGTAGACACGGTCCTCAAAAAACCTTGAATAGCCGGAGGCGCGCTGTACAGGGCCAAGCAGCGCAACCATCGCATTGATGTAATATCCGGACATATCGTAAGTTATGGAGGATCCGCGCTGACCAAACGCTTTGGGAAACTCAAACGGCATCGCATGGAATGGATAACTCCGGAAGCACAATGCGTATGCAAGGAGCGGAGTTCCAATCATCCCCTCATCAATGAGTTTGCGGGCAGTCTGGTATGCTGCGCCCATATAGATATCGGGAGCTGATCCGATCCTAAGACCTTTTTCCGCTGCAAGGTCATAGTTTGCCTTGGCACCTTCGTAGTTATCTCCCATAGCCTTCTCCGAGTACACATGCTTCCCCGCTTCAAGGGCCATTCTCGTCACTTTGTTGTGGTTAAAAAGCTCTGTTGTGTTTACAACGATCTCTATCTCCGGATCAGCAAGAATCTCATCAGTTGTCATCTGCCGTATTCCGAAAGTCTCAGCTCGCGCCTTGCTCTTTTCTGGAATCAGATCGGAGCAGCCCACCATTTCGATAATCGAAAACTGCGTCAAGGTGTTCAGATATGTATAACTGATGTTCCCGCTCCCTATCAGACCAACTTTTACTTTATCCACATCCATGTTTTCTCCTCCTGTTTCGTTGTATCACTCTCTACAGTGGCAAATCAAATGCTATGAATACCCTGTTCGTGGGCGTTATCAAACGTTATACCCAAATATCGCGCTGCTTCACGAAGCACGGGTAGATAGTTGCCATAGATACCTCCAATATGGTGGATATATGGACCGAACATGAGCTTCTCTTCCCAACGTTTCCAGTTATCTGTTTCAAACCAAACATATGTATTAATCGTTTCAGGACCCTCTGTTGTCTTTCCCTCACCACAAAACAGAAACCACTCTCCTTCCAGCTCACCGAGACGTGCCAGTGTCAGCGACCCCTGCTTGAGCTCGAAAAACTGCTGCCCGTGCTGAAGCGCAGCCGCCGATTCCTCTCTCTTAAGTGAATATGGAAACGGGCCACAGTGCCACAGTAGCTCGGCATTATCGTTTTCGGGATGACGTATTGTCAAGTCAGCAAGGAAACACGAGTCCTCATAGAGAGAAGCTGCGCGAAGCATTGCCATTGTTACGGCACCGTACACATCACACTCGCACGCGAGTGGCATGCCATCATCTGTCAGGTCACCTACCGCTTGACAGGGACAGATCCCGTAACCGAACGAAAATGCTGACCAACATTCAAATGCTGCTACACTGCAATTCTGCCGCTCCATTGCACGTTGAATGACAATTTTGAGTGCTGCGCATTTTTTCAGGTTCTCCTCATCAGATACTGCAGGCATTCCCGGAAACCCGCGGCTAAACTTGATCTCATCGAACCGGGCTTTCAAGTCATCTACGTAGTCATCCATCTCCGGGTCACCAGCTTCAATTAATCTGTATGCTTGTTGAATCAGCATACTAGGAGCAACTGGCACGACAGTAATATTAAACTTGTTTGCAAGTTCAGCTTCATTTGACTGCACGCTCAGAAAATCCGCTGGGCGATCACCAATTTTGAGTACACGCAGGCCGTTCAAATCTCGGATGATGGCGACAACGCGGACGAAGTTAATAAAGCCTTCCATAAATGCGGGACTGTCCGACGGTTCATTGAAAATGTAGCTAAACTTCACGCCGTAGTTTCGAATTACTTTTGTTGCGGCAAACAGACCGCACTGTGTATCTCTTCCCCTTGCCTGTGGCGTATTTGGCCTATCGTCCCGTGGGCCCCATATTAACGTAGGAACCCTCAACGCGGAAGCAATA
>JAAYOS010000094.1 GCA_012520195.1 Clostridiales bacterium
AGCAGTCCTCCTCCAGCCAAATTGATATTTGTGGTCCTACCCTGCAGCGCAATATCAGGGGTTCGATAAGAGAACGCACAGTTTATCGCTCTCACATCACCAATGCCGTCCTCACCTATCAGATGCCTTATCCTCTCTATCATTGGAAAAAACCTTGTCCACACTGCCTCCATAAAGAAGACTTTGTTTTTCCTCGCGCAGTCAATCATCTCCTGTAGCTCATCGGTGTTGATGGCAGCAGGCTTTTCAACCAGCACTGATTTACCATGCTCCATCGCCAAGACAGCTAGCTCTTTATGAGCATTATGCGGCACGGGGATGTAAACAACATCAATATCCTCACGATTAACCAATGCTTCATAGGTTAGAGCTTCAGGGACTCGAAAATGTGTTGAGGCGTTCCGGGATGTCTCCATAGTCCTTGATGCAACAGCGACAATCTCCATATCCTCAAGCTGTCTTGCGCCCCTTATCCAGCGATTCACGATTTTACCCGCACCCATAAGACCCCATCTAATTTTCCTCTGCATATGCTACCCCCTGTTTTCTTTTTGTTTCAATTGTTCTACATGTCATTATAAATATATATTAAAGATAATCAAGCACACTATCAAGCAATACATAACTATTTTTTCACAACCTCCGCATATATTACATTAACTACAAATGTTAACGAGTATTGCACAGATATCAACGAAATTTGCAAAACTGGTTGTAGTTATTTTCACTTTGTAATATGCTTAAATCATAATAGGAATACTCAAAAAGTTGCAGCTTGTATAGCACTGGTTTTCACATTGCTTTCAGTTACACTTTTAAGTATAAAAGCAACCTGATACATAATTCAAAAGTTTTTTGACGAGGGATAACTTATGAAAAATGGCTTAGCACATCAATTCGTTTTCTTAGTTTTGTTGTCATTTCTTATATTGCTCTTCTCAGCTTGTTCGCAAGATGCACTGCCGGATGATTATATGGATTCGCTGCTGGAAACCGAGCAGATGTACGAAGATTTCATTTTCTTCCGTTCATATATGGAAAATGATTATCCCCTGTATACAACACTTAAAGAGCTCAGTGACCCTGACATGGCTATGGACGATTTTGATGAATTAATCAAGCAATGCCGGACAAACAACGGACTATACCAACATATGAACGCGCTAATTGCTAGGATAAACGGCAGCATACTTCCAGGTCGGCTTCATATTCTTGATATGATGCATTACCAAGCGCTGTCAGAGCTTTATGCCGACAGCAGCCCATGGAGCATATCGCTTGGCGCTCAAGATATTTTGGATCACTATCAATTCACGCTTGACGAGATGGACCCCTATGGAAAACTACCCCACAGCATAAAAGAGCTGTCAGAAAAACCGATTGATGAGAATATCAGCAGCAATGTGGAAGTAAAAGTAATAGAAGAGGGTAGAACTGTTATTATCAGAATTGACAGCTTTGACTACCTATATGGCGGCGGCATACCCGATCAAATCCACAGCATAAGGGAGTCATATGTTGACTTCTTCACAGACTTGTACACCAATTACGAGAATTATGAAAATGTAATCTTTGATATTACAGGCAATAGCGGCGGATACACAGAATTCTGGGAAGATATGATTGTCAGGATGAATATTAGAGACACAATTAGCTGGACGACAAATACCCTTTATAATCACGGTGAGATGAACGGCCCCGCAGTAGAGTCGCTTAAATCATCAGGACAGGCAACAGTGCATATGATAAACGAGCTGCCTGATTACCCAAGCATTGACTCTGACGCAAAAAGCCAATTTGATTCATTTATTATATATAATTACAGCCAATTACCGGAAGAGAATAACGCACCAATACTAAACGGAAAGATATGGGTCGCGGTAGATGAAGCTACCAAGTTAGAGGCGGATGAGTTCGCTGCGTTTTGCATAGGAACCGGTTTCGCTGAAGTGGTCGGTAGACAAACCGGAGGTGGCGGTATCAGTCCGAAAAACTACTTTGAGCTTCCAAACAGCAAGTTTGTTATCAGTACCGAAATCGGTTACGGTCTAAACGCTGACGGATCTAGCAACGCAACTACGGGCACTTTGCCTAACTACATCTCTGATGAGTCCGAGTGGCCGCTGGACACATGCGTTCGCATTATCGATGGTAATTGAACCAACTGCACCGGCGCAAAACCATATTCGCTGATAGCCGCGAGCATTGGCACCTCAATCAAATAGTAATCCTCTCAAACAGGGAATGAAAATCATATCTGTTCAAGAGGACTATTTCACATATTGTTCAATGTAACACAGAAGGCTACTTTATCAGCTTTCGAAGCCTCATTAGAGTAAGACGCAACCGAACGTAGGGGGAATAACAAAGAGAGTAGTCTTTTAGTGCCGGGTCGAGCCCAATATCAGCCATCGTTATCTTTCCGCCCGCTGCACGGATAAGCTCTGTCATATCAGAAACAGTAGGTATCCTGTCAATAATTTCGCATATCCTCTCACTGTTTCTCAGAATATCTTCGCCACTAATTGAAGCCAGCGGATCTGGGGTGTTCTCTCTGCGTAACTCGTCCCGCATAGCAACATCCGGAAAACCACTTTCTAGTTCTTTCTCAAGAAGACCGTCTACAGAAATCGGCACCGCATCTCCTCGCATTAGGGTATTGCCAATATTGCGGTATTCTTCAGCACACAACAGCAGTCCCACTCCGACCTTTTCTCCGTGCAGAGCATCCAACGGGCCGTTGCACACCTCCATCTCCCAAAAATGTGATAGATGGTGCTCGCCACCGGAGGCCGGTCTTGAATTACCGACCATCTGCATGGCAAGTCCGGAAAGGAGCAGACCATACATAATACGTTCACAGTCTTCCGGTGCAGCTACAACTGCTTCAAGTGCTTGCTCAGTTAGGTGTATAACTCTTTCGCATATGTATTCGCCGGTCAGTAAATTCGCGATCCTCCAGTCTGCAAGGGCGGTGTACTTGCCGAGAAGGTCCCCAAAACCCGAAGCTGTGAGCCGTCTTGGAGCATTAATAAATATATCTGTGTCCGCCAACACATACAGCGGAGCGACTGCTTGAAATGTCTGTTTGCATCCTTTCCACGTCATTGCGGCTACTGTTGAGACGAATCCATCAACACTTGCGGCTGTTGGAATAGAAATGAACGGTAATCCACATTTATTCGCAATGTATCTTGTAATGTCGTGTACAGTTCCGCTTCCCACTGCAAGTAACACATCGATTTCCCGGTCAATGTCCTTCTCTGCCAAAGCAACACCGTGCTCATCTGCATGAAGTCCGTCAGGAGGTAGAATAACAGATGTGCACTTTATCTGCTCTGCTTCTAACAGGCTATATGCTTTTTCACCTGCAGCCTTCCAGGTATTCTCATCAGCCAGAATAGCTGGTGAGTTCCACTGGTTTTCACTTAGAACACCAGGCAATCTGTCTAGCGCACCTGGTTCGAGATAGATATCACGCACATCCAGCTTATGTTCTTTACCGCATTCACACGAATCGCTTAAAGCCTTAAAATCAAATCGCATCATACACCACTTCCTTATAGCAAACATCCAAATAACATATTTCATTATAGGAAGTTAATGTTGCTAAGTCAACAATAATGTTCACTATTAGCCTCACGACCCTGTCGATTTGTAGTGTCTGATACCAATTTCCCAAAAAGCAAGGCACGGAATCAAAAATATCACTCCAACTAGGGGCAAAAACATATACACAACATTGTCCGTCCTACCTATGAGATATAAAAAAGGATAGTATTGAAACAGAGCTATCGGCACGACATAGGTTAAAAACTTTAGTACCCCTTCACCATATATGCTTATCGGATATTTTCCAAATTCTCTACCACCATCAGTGAAAATATTCATGAACTCAAGTCCTTCAATGGTGAAAAAGCATATACTTGCATATATGATAAAGAGTCCTGAAAATACGCAAAAACCGCCTATGAGCATTAGCACCAGAGTAGCAATTTTATCTGAACTCCACACCACCTGGCTTGTGGGCACTGCATAAATGAGCATTAGGACTGCCTGAAGAAGTCTCCCGATTCTGGTAAACTCAATGCGGGAAGCCAACACTTGAAGTATCTCATTTCTTGGACGCACCATGATCCGATCAAATTCGCCATTCGAAATAATTCCGCTGAAAGTGTCAAAGCCTCGCACAAAGCACTCAGCCAATGAAAAAGCCGCTAATGTTACAGCAAAGCACAACAACACTTCGCTGAATGTAAAACCGTTAACACTGTTGAACCTGTTAAACATAAAGTACATCGCAAGAAATGTTGTAAAGGCGACTAGAAACTGGCCTATTGATGACATAACAAATGACACTTTGTACTGCATCTGACCACGCAAAATTATGGAGGCGTATTTTAGATATAGTCTCATCTTAACCTCCCTGTACTACTACTTTTTTTAGTGCCATTTGCATCAGTATCTTGCCTAACACAACCAACCCCAGAATCCAGCAGGCTTGTATCAAAATGCCCCAAAATATCTGAGACCCACCCATGTAACCGTTATATATAAGGAAAGGTGTATTCTGCATTGATGCAAAGGGAAGGATTTGCACTACTGTTTGCAATTTTTCCGGGAAAAACGGTATAGGGATAATTCCACCGGCAAAAAACTCTATGACCGATGTGGCAAGTATGCGAATCCCGAGAGGCGAGAGGGTATAAAAGGTGGATATGTAAATCAACATAGAAAAGGCCACCATTACCAAGAGACCCAAAGCCATAGACACCAAGAAGAACAATCCCGAAATAACGGAAGCAGGAGGAGATATATTAAAGGGTTTAGGCAAAAAGATAGCAACGATAAGTATTGGCATGCATCGGAGCACTGCGCGAGATATCCGTACCGCCAAATTCTTTATAAACCACATTGC
The DNA here is from genome assembly GCA_012520195.1 of Clostridiales bacterium. GTDB lineage: Bacteria > Bacillota > Clostridia > Oscillospirales > JAAYOS01 > JAAYOS01. The sequence continues at coordinate 4,919 of JAAYOS010000094.1, forward strand.
ATAGATGTCAACTGGACGGCAGAGTTCATAGGCGATATTACCGCTAGTAACAGAACTGAATATGTCGTTATCAAAGTACCAGGCCATGAAGAGCGCAAGAAAGGCCTGCTGAAGCCAAATGTAGCTTGAGAGTTCTGGAAAAGTCATCGGGAATGAGTTCTTTCCGTTTTGGTAAAAAGCCCAAAACATCAGGAGTGTCATCCCTCCCCATGCAAACTGCGTAGCCACTCCAGCCCAAGCAGCTGCTCGGTACTGTAGTCCGTTAGCGAAACGTATTTTGAAGAAGGTCAGATATTTTCTCATATCTCGAACTCCTTATACAGCGACACTACCATCTCTTCTGCAGTTGCTCCCATGACCGATATATCTGATACATCAACCTGTGAGGAGATAATGGCAATTGCTTGAGATACAGGCAGGAGCGTTGTATCAACCACTAGCTCTACATGACCATCTAGATCTTTCGTCACACGCAAGCCTGATACGGTTTTAATCCTTTCCCCTGTGTAATCCACTACCAAGGTTTTGTATGTTGAGTTTCGTTTTTTCAACTCATTCAGTGTGCCGTCAAGCAGGATTTTCCCTTTACCAATCAGCAAGATTCGTTCGGTTAGGGCTTCAATGTCCTGCATATCATGCGTGGTAAGAATAACAGTGGTGCAACGCTCTTTATTGATAGTCCTAATAAAATTTCGTACAGCGATTTTGGATACCGCATCAAGACCAATCGTCGGCTCGTCCAAAAACAGGACTCTTGGATTATGTAATAATGAAGCCGCTATTTCGCATCGCATACGCTGACCGAGCGACAGCTGTCTAGCAGGAGTACGGATAATTTCGCCTATGTCAAGCAGCTCCGTAAGCTCATTTAGATTTTTCCTAAAGGACAGCTCATCAACTCTATAAATATCCTTAAGTAGTTCAAAGCTGTCAACAACAGGAACATCCCACCATAGCTGACTGCGTTGCCCAAACACTACTCCTATTTCTTTCACATGTTCAATACGCTCTTTCCACGGAACTCGGCCGTTAATGACACATTCGCCGCTATCCGGTGTCAATATTCCGCTCATTATCTTGATCGTACTACTTTTTCCGGCACCATTTGGCCCAATATAGCCTACCATTTCACCTTCATCGATTTTGAATGAGACATTTTTTAAGGCACGGATTTCGGAATATTCTCTTCTGAAGAGTGCTTTTACCGCTTCTCCGAGCCCTGCATTTCTTTTGGCCACTTTGAAGGTTTTGCAAATATCTCTTAGTTCAATCATGATTCTACCTCTGTCTTCCGGCTCACTCGTAGCCTCAACCCGCAGAACGACAATGCTGCGGGTTGAGGCAGTTTTTGAGAAAAAAGAACCAGCCATTGCGAAAATGATTGGTTCCTTCTACATATACGTATGAGTGGTCTTGTGGTCTTATTGCGGTTATTCTAAACCGAAAAAGCGGTTGCCATTCTGCAGCGTCAACTCTGCTGCCTCTTCGGGAGTGATGCCGCGGAGCTCTGCAACCTTGTCACATATGAATGAGACATACGACGAATCGTTCCGCTTACCACGATGAGGAACGGGAGTCATATAGGGTGCATCAGTCTCGACCATGATCCTATCGGCGGGCATGTTCCTAACTGTCTCGAGTACACGACGAGCATTCTTGAACGTAATCGTTCCGGTAAAGGAGATATACCAGCCCAAATTAAGTATACGCTTTGCATGTTCCCAACTGCCAGAATAACAGTGAAACACACCTAACACATCCGGGTATTCACTTACAATATTGAAGCAGTCCTCATGGGCTTCCCTATCGTGAATTATTACGGGCAAGTTATGCTTGCGTGCAATCTCGAGTTGCCTACGCAGAACTTGTTGCTGCACATCCCGCGGCGAGAAGTCATAGTGGTAATCCAGACCAATCTCGCCTACCGCGACAACCTTCGGATGCCGAAGCAACTCTTCGATTTGCTCAAAGCTGGCTTCGTCAGCTTCCCCCGCTTCGTGGGGGTGTATGCCGGCAGCGGCATACAAAAAGTGATACTTTTCAGCAAGAGCAATCTCTTGCTCCGATGTTGCAACATCGACTCCGGGGCATACGCACCTCAGAACTCCCTTGTCAGGGAGGGCTGATAGCACTTCATGCACATCGTCTTCGAATCTACTGTCGTGATAGTGGGCGTGTGTATCGAAGTATTTCATCATCTTTACAGTACTTTCATTGCATTATCGCACTTTGCTGCCTGGCTCGGCATTGTCGGGGGCGAATACTACAACCGCATCATCGCCGACATCAGCTGCTAGCAGCATGCCCTGGCTCTCAACACCGCGTAGCTTTGCGGGTTTGAGATTTGCCACGACGATAACCTTCTTCCCGATCAAGTCTTCGGGCGAATACCATTGTGCTATGCCTGAAACGATCTGTCTCTTCTCATAACCTAAATCAACCTGCAGCTTGAGAAGCTTGTCCGCCTTTTCAACTCTCGTACACTCAGTTACAAGTGCTACCCGCATTTCAACCTTCGCAAACTCGTCTATGCTGATTATTTCACTATTCTCAGGTGGTGTAGGCTTTGCAGGCTTTGTAGCCTTCGTTTCCTTAGCAGCCTTTTCTACCTTACCATCCTTACTGTCCTTATCAGCATCATTTGTCCCCGAATCTTCTAGGTCCTTCTTCATCAGTTCGGCAAGCTCGGCCATCTCCTTTTCCACGTCAATCCTCGGGAATAGAGGTGCCGATGTGCGAGTGTTGAACTCCCCTGATGCGTCCCACACATTAAGGCTTTCCCACAGCTGCTCCCTTTCGGTCTCCAAGCCCAGTAGATTCAAAATCTTCATGGCTGTCTCGGGCATTGCCGGATAAACAAGGGTCGCAGAGAAACGGATCGCTTCACAGAGATTCTTTAGAACAGTAGCAAGGCGCTCTCTCTTCGCCTCGTCCTTTGCAAGGATCCACGGCATAGTCTCGTCAATATATTTGTTTGCGCGGGATACCAGCTTCCACACATCCGCCAGTGCGTTTGAAAATAGAAGCTCATCCATTTTCGCATTATATGATTTGCAGGTCTCGAAGGCGAGCTCCTCCAGCTCTTTGTCAATATCCTCAGCTTCTACGCCTGCAGGAATGCTTCCGTCAAAGTAACGTTCGGACATCGCTGTCGTACGGCTTACTAGGTTACCCAGATCATTTGCCAAGTCGGAATTTATCCGTTGAATAAG
>JAAYOS010000095.1 GCA_012520195.1 Clostridiales bacterium
ATTATTTATAAACTCAAACTTATTCATTGAAAAGTCTCCCTTACTTTATACTCTACATACTCTACATACTCTACATGCTCTACATACTCTACATACTCTACATACTCTACATACTCTGCATGCTCTACATACTCTACATTACTCTACGCACTCTACATACTCTGCATGCTCTACCACCTGAAAAGCAGTTGAAAGAATTCATGTGAAGCGGCGCGCCACACATACCACTCATGCTCTCCAGGAAATACTGTAGAAACAGTATTTATACCTTTTTCCGCGCAGAGTCTATCCTCCTCTTGGATTAGAGGGAGCGAGGGTTCATCGGCACCTATGGCTCTGTAAAAGAGCTTAACTTCCCGATTAAATGTCTCAGCATCGTCCAATATTGCTTCATATGGCTGAGGACCGGGTTTTCTCCCCATCATAACCGGGTATGTATAACCGGTAAACAACCCCGCGGCACTAAACAAGTCGTACCTAGTCATGATAATTTCGCCCGATTGAAGTGACCCCATAGAGAGTCCCGCAATGGCTCTGTTCCACTTATCGGTCTTAACGCGGTAGTTTGCTTCAATAAAGGGAATGCAATCCTCAATCAGCATATCTTTGAGGACTCCCATCATAGAGCCACCACCAAATCTCATTGGAGCTTTCTCATCGCCGGCTTTTCGCGTCATGCCGTTATTCATAACTATAATCATGGGCACTGCTTTGCCTTCTGCTATGAGATTGTCCATAATGAAATTCGTCTTGCCCTGGTAGATCCAGCACATCTCGTTCTCTCCGCCACCATGTTGGAGATATAGAACGGGGTATCTTTCTTCAAGATTCTGCTGGTATCCTGGTGGAGTATAGATATAGCAGCTTTCATATTTACCAGTAACACTTGATTTGAAAAACTCCTGTACTATTGCGCCGTGAGGGACATCTTTCATCAATAAGTAATCGTGTCCTACGTCAGGCACTTCAACATAATTCAGTACTCGGTTACTGCCAAAGCCCACCGGTGCCATAGGATTTATGACCAATGCATCGTCGATATAGAAATCGATATTCTTAAATCCGGGGTAGTCATAAGCAATACTACCCTCCCAATATCCATCCTCACCCTTAACCAAATCCACTTGAATTTGTCGGCTGATTACCTTTACGGACTGAGCATTGGGAGCGTACATATTAAGCATTACACTGCCGTCCTCCAACACCTCGACTGCATCTTTTATCTGGATCATCTTCTCCCCGTCTGGTGTTTCTACCCTCACTGAGTAGGGCTGCTGCTTGCTAAAAGCATATGATCTGCTGTCATAAGCTTGGTTCTCGATATATTCTTTAGGTATTTTCATGTCATATTTCCTTTCTGCGGTGCGAATTAAGTGTGCCGGAAAAATCCCAGCACACTTAATTTCACTTTGTTATTGAAAGTGGTTATCTTGCGAAGTATCTATCCAGAGCAGCTTGCTGTATAGCAACCATTTCATCAACTTTCATTTCCTTTATTAGCTTATCGATGAACTTGGTTTCATACTCCTCAATCGGAATTGCTCCAGTTATCAGTTTGACAACCGTTTCCTGACAGAAAGTCTCCGCATCAGTTAACAGTGCTGAGTATCTTGCTGAATCTTCCGCTCCGATAGTCATTAGTTCAGGCATATTCCAAACGTAATTCTCAACGCCTTCAGCCCAAATCTTCTGATTGATTTCCAAATCTGGAGTCTCAGGCAACCAAGGTCTGTAAACAGGACCCACTGTCCAGCAATATGCCATTATAGCGATAACAGGCGAAACATGATCGGGATTATTCATAATATAGTCGGTATATTGCGGGTTGCCTCCCCATCTCCAGAAACCAGATTCGCCTTCGCCCCACTCAAAGGTAATACCTTCAACACCATAGTTTGCGAGAAGTGCTCCTTCTTCACTAAAGAAGTAATCAAGATATCTTACAGCTATTTCTGGTTGCTCACATGTTGTTGAAATGACAACTGGTGACGCATTTATTGCAGCAACTCTGCTACCGTGCTTCGGCGCTTCACCGTTCTTGGTTTTTAGCGGAGCGATCGCCTGAATATAGAAGTCGGGGTCTGTTGAGACTCCTGTATCATAATATACAGTCCCGATATTTGGGTTGTAAGCTATGCCTACCAAGAATGTATCATCAGCCCAATTCGCAGATTGACGTGACAAATCTTGTTGAACCATAAAGTCCTCAAAAAGAATGCCTTTGTCGTACCATTCCTTCATTTGGATCACATAATCCTTAAATCCGGGCATAAGCGGACCATACTGGACCTTTCCGTCAACATTTAGGAACCTTGTTGCAGCGTCAAAGAAACCTGGAAGTACGCCACTTGATTCGCTGCCCTCAAAACCATAGGTCGGTGGTGCAAAGAAGCCAGAGTGACCGTTACTTAACAAGACATCGAGGTATTCGTTCAACTCAGCTACAGACGTAGGGGCTGTTTCCCAGCCATAATCTTTGGCAACATCCCTTCTCCAAGCTATACCGTTGGCTGGAGGATTTCTCTTACCCATCCATTCAAAGATCATTGCAAAGCCAACTCTGTTGCCATCATCTGTAAGCGAACCTCTGATAGCATCTTCTCTTTCGTTAATCATTGCAAGATAATTCGGAGCATGCTCATCCATAATCTCATTCAGTCTGAGGAATATTCCATCCTGAACTGCCTGATCTAAGCCTGGGCCATACACCGGATTACTGATTATGTCAGTATAATCCTGGCTTGCTGCCATAAGGTTAAACTGCTCCGTATTAGTTGATAAATTCGGAAGTCTCCATTTGATATGTACTCCGGTACGTCTCTCCATCTCCTGCCGTACGGGATATTCGTTGTAATCTAAAGCGAGAGCGGCAAGCAACGGTTCATGCAACGGAAGGTAGAAGGAGAGTTCAGGCTGTCCGGGTATCGGATAAACTGAAGTTGGTTCATCATCCCCCTCATCATCACCTTCACTTACAGGAGCTTTTGAAGATTCTGGAGTAGGTTCTGTCGTGGTGGGCGGCGTATCATCGGCATCTTTGCTGCAGGATGCAAGCAAACCGAAAAATAGTGCCACACATAATAGCAGTGCCAGTAATCTGTGATATTTCATTATTTGCCTCCTTAAATAACCGAAATTGTGCTACATTAGGTGGATTTCGAATCAGTAGCGGAGTGTCTCATGAATACCTTTACGAATCTTCAGCAATCAACAGGACGCAGCAAAAGTAACCCCACAAATCCTCTTCCCTTCTTTCCCCCTTTCGATAATATTTGTCATAACACTCCACTATCGTATTACATAACTACTTTTTGCGCTTCCTGTAGATGGCTGTTGTGCTCAGTACTTTAAGGATGGACCAGACTATAGACAAAAAATTTGAGTTTAACAATATGTGAGTAAAGCTCCGTAGAGCCAAGAGCTATTTGGTTTACAGAGCTTAATAAACGAACTAAATGTATTCAAGTTGGGCGGGCTGTATAAGTAACGCTGTATTCGCAATTAAGTAATATTGAACTCTGGTTTCATTAATTATTGGACAATACTAAAGATTTCGTTCCCATCCATGTCCTGGAATCCGGGAATGTCTCCTTCTTTGTATTGACCTGCAACAGGCATGATCCCTAGTCCATACTTTAGAGGAAACCTTACAATCCTACCTACAGGATTGCTGCCGATAAATATAGCAGTGCCGCGCCTTACATCATTAAACTTATAGAAGCATTCTCCGTCTTTTGAGTAAATCCCGTCAGACTCCAGTCTTCCGCCATCTGCCAAGACTTCAACCCATTGGCCGTATTTTTTTGCTAAGTCCGCAATACTTGGACTTGTCGTTGCGGTAATTTCTATGTTCTCATTATTAAATAGCTTTGCCATATTATTAACCTCCAAAATCAAGATGTATCCCTTATTTCTCAATACTGTTGTGCACTCTATGTAAGTCCACAAATTCAGCGACAGCCAAACGGTCATTCAAATCCGGCAAATCTGCGAGCATGGGTCCCAGGGACAAGGTTTCGGTGTGAGTGATCGTATCTCCGGGCTTCATCGTGATGAGCTCTCCAAGACTCTCAAGCTCTAAGAAATCCTGGGACGCAAAGCATTCAAAAGAACTGCCACCATCGGTATATTGACCGTCAGGATTATGTTCAAACTCTAAAGTAATCATCTGCCCTTTATTGGCGTACATCGCCCAGCCTTCTTTATTTGCGTTTCCAAACTTGATCGGTCTGTAAATAGACGGATCGTGTTTGAGTGTAATATAGCGACTGTCGATTCCAAAACGCGGATCATCGAATCCACCGATAAACATAGCGAGCACTCCGCGCGGAACTAGAGGTTTTAGCAAATCAAAGTCAGGCATTCTAGCGCCAGGCTTTCCGGGATTTCGCATCTTCAGCTCTGGCATAAAGGGCACAAATGCGACACCCCCTGGTGCCATCTGAGTAATCTGCCAACAAGCGTGCTGTTTTTCTTCTTCGGATATGTTTGTATACCTGACTTCAATACTGATTCTTGCCTCATCAGGAGGCATTGTCACCTTCATGTACGGTTGGACTCCAAGGATCTCTTGTGGCTCAGGTGTAAGTTTCACACCGTTTTCAATCAAGGTGTATTTAACAGGATCGTTGTCAGGAACACTTGTATGGATCATGAGCTGCGGAGCCAGCCACATCCGGTGGCCACCGTAAAAGAAAAACCGCTCTCCGACGCCAAACACTGATTCAAACAGCTCTCCACTTGTTCCAAGGGATTTTGACTCATCGTTAAACAGTAGATTCTCTCCGCCCGGTGCTGCAAAATAGATAATGCGAGGGCCAACATCTACAGTAATGAGTATTTCAAGTAAATCGTTAGTGATCTTAAGACACTTTCCATAGTGCTTGTAAGACTCGACGATACTGATTTTGACTGCCATAAAAAGACTCCCGGAAATATATATGCACATACAACGACTACACTCAGACCAGAGGTACACAATCTCCCTCAGTTATGCCGCTTCCATTAAATGCGTCGACTTGAATGTAGTAATCAACATCGGCATTGAGACTATGAACTAGTAGCTCATTCTTCCCATATACCATTGTGCAGTGATAGAGTTTATTCGGTGCAATACCCCATTTTACGTTATAGCCGTCTGCTCCTTCAGAAGGTTCCCACTTCAATGTGAAGGTGCAGGGATCTTCCTTATCCCGATTGAGGTCATAACTTGTGACTTTCTGCGGTGCCTCGCCGTTCGCATGGCCAAACACACGGAATCCGCACATGGCAAATACGTTGTAATACGGCATTTCATAGGATGTAAGCTTGAGATAACGCACGTCCTTGCCTTCCTCAAACACAAGGAAATCATGAGCTAAGTTCGAATCTGCTTCTCGTTTGTCACAGATGATCTCCCAGTTCTCCCCGTCAATCGATCCCTCAAGGAGCCAGCGGTGACGGATAAACTGCTCCTCAGGAGGCAGAGCCTGGAATTTAGCGTTTGGTATAAACAGCAGTGAGTTAACGTCATGATCTACGAAATAGAGCTGAACAGCACGCATATCTACTACTTTTTCTAAATCCATTATTATATATTCGCCGCTATCCCGACGTGAAGCAGCCCAGTATGTTTGGCAGTTTTCATCGGTTAGGTAGCATGTCGGATGACCGGCCATCGTAGTTGATGCGGTTACAGGTTTGTTATAGGAGAGAAGCATCCAACCGGTAAAGAGACTGTTCGGATCTGCAGGCCCGTCAGGCATAATGTGTGGATAATCGGAGTAGTTCATATTGCAGTACATGATACCGTCTTCATCAAAGCCTAGTGGGAATAATCCAGTCTTTCGTGCTGTCTCGGTCGTGCCTCCAACCATAGTGGTAGCATGCCACCAGTTACCGTACACATCTTGGAGAGTACTTCCGTGTCCCGCTCCGTTATAGAAACCATTGGTTTTTGCTGAGAACGGATTGTTTGGGCAGTAAGTAAAAGGACCAAGAGGCTTGTCGGAAACATATACACCGTCTGCGTATATCTCATACTCAGTCCCGGTTGCTGCATATTGCAGATAATATTTCCCTTTATATTTGGTCATATAGGGACCTTCGATCCATGGACGATTATATTCAAGACCCGGTGCGTATGTCTCTCCAGCTCTCAACTTACCAATACTTAAATCATTGTTTGTGCCATGGCGTTCCCAACCGTGCTTTTCAACATCGCCAGCTCCGGGTATCAGTACAACATTCTCGCCTATGGGCATCATTGTCTCTCTGTCCAACTCTATGCCATATATGGGATCAACATTCGAACAGCCATGGTATAAGTACACTCTTCCGTCATCGTCTAGGAACATGGCGGGATCCCAGTAAGCAAACGGAGGTGTTGCGAACAACTCAAACTTTTCATTCAGAGGATCTTTCGAACGGGTAATGATACACTTTTCAAGACTAGAAGCAGTATGGTAGAGGTAGTCGCCAATAGCACAGAAATCACCGGCTGCGCCTCGCATCAAACCTTCACCCTCATTGAAATACCAATCTATAAGGTTCTCAGAATACCAAAAACCAGAAAAGGATCCTGTCATGTAGTACTTTCCCTTAAAATATTCAACTGCAGGATCTCCCGTTCCTCTGTGAGGATGATTGACTCGGAATCCGAATCCCCCTGCACCAGTGACCGAGGTCGCTTTCGTGGGATAATTAAGACTTACCGGGTTGCATATGTACCTTTTCATTTGGTTTCCTCCTCGTTAGAAATCGTAGTGTTAAGTCTAAACGGCTCACGCCATACTAAACCCCGCAATTACTAAAATATATTATATGTATTATATTTTGCACTTTAGTTATTATCAATGATTAATTATGATGTATTATTGATGTATTGTGCTATTATCTACTACGACATACAAAAATGAGATAACTTTCACACAGTCCTATGTCGATTCCAGTCGAAATGTGTATTCTCCTGCTTGGTTTCCTCCCAGCAAAACTTCAATTTTTTAACATGAAAAATCCCCCATGTCAACAAGTTTTCTGTTAACACGGGGGATATATTTATAACCCCTAACTCATATCAAGTCATATTATATTTTCTCGAGGGATATTGACCAGTCCGAGATATATTGACCAACTCGAGAGATATTACTAGTATCGAGAGATACTGAGAGATATTGTGAGGTAAAAGATTCTATTGTGAGTTAGGATCTATTACATCCTGCAACGCGTCGCCAAAAAGATTGAATCCAAGCACTACTATCATGATCATGAGCCCTGGGAAAAAGGACACCCAGGGTGCCATGTCAAGCAGCCCTTTTCCGCTATCGAGTATTACTCCCCAGCTGGGAACAGGAGGCTGAGCTCCAAGTCCCAAGAAGCTCAAAGATGCTTCGATTACAATGGCTTTTGGCAACTCCAAGGTCGCCATCACGACCACAGGTGTCAACGCATTAGGCAGTATATGTCCGAAAATGATCCTAGCGTCGCTCATTCCCAAAACCCGGGCAGCTTCAATAAACTCACGCTGCTTAAGCGACAGGAATTGTCCCCTAACCACCCTACAATAGCCAGACCAACTGGCCAGGGCAATAGCAATTATTACGTTTTGGACTCCCGTACCTAGAGCGGCAATGAACGCTATCGCAAGAAGGGTCGTAGGAAAGGACCAGGCAATATCTGTAATGGACGTGATAATATAGTCAACAACACCACCATAATACCCAGCGATCGCTCCCAAGACTGTGCCTAAAATTAGTGAGAAAAACACCGCAATAAAAGCCACTTCAAGAGATATTCGGGAGCCATATACTATTCTTGTGAGGATATCTCGCCCAAACTCATCAGTTCCAAATAGATGTGTCCCCGAAGGTGCTTCCAACACGGAAGATATGTCTGGGACGTCATAGTCATAAGGGGTCAGCAACGGCGCAAAGATAGCCGAAAAAATGAATAGAAATATGATAACGGCCCCTACAATCGCTCCCTTGTGTCTGAACAGCTTCTTTGTGAAATCTGTAAATGCAGTCTTCTTTTCCGGCACCCTCTCTTCAGTGGCATCCGCTTCAAGCCACTCTTTATCTGAATACACCTCTACATTCTTGCTACGGTATTCTTCCAACACTTATCACCTTCTATATCACAAATCAGCTATATCTAATCCTCGGATCAACAACCGAGTATAGTATGTCAGCCAAGATATTTGCGAAAATTATTGATGAGGTCAGTACTATCATCGCGCCCTGGACAACCGGGTAGTCTCTAGCCAATATTGAATCCACCATCAATCTTCCAATCCCCGGGATGCTGAATATTATCTCAAGGGCAACCGATCCGCCAATTATCCAACCCAACCTCAATCCCATGAGGGATATAATCGGAATCATCGCATTTTTCAACGCATGACTGTAGACTACTGTTTTTTCATAGAGTCCCTTGCTCTTTGCAGTCCGCACATAATCCTGCTTCAAAACTTCCAACATGCTAGAACGAACCATTCTTGCAGTTATGGCTGCATTCGTCAGTCCGATTGCAAATGCCGGAAGAACAAGCTGCTTGATCGTTCCGTCCCCCGAAATAGGGAACCATCTCAGTTTATAAGCAAATACATATAGTAGCAGCATGCCAAACCAAAATGTGGGGATTGCTATCCCCAGCAGGGAACCTGACATACACAGGTAGTCAACGACTGTGTTCTTTTTAACAGCCGCTATAACACCTGCGGGAATAGCAATAATAAAGGTAATTAGGAATCCAAGTAATCCAATCTGCAGCGTCACCGGTAGCCTTTCCCTAATCATTTCTACTACCGGCCTGTCCTGCAGTATTGAAATACCCAGATCGCCTTTTACTACACTCTTAGCAAACTTGAAATACTGGACAACAAAAGGCTGGTCCAACCCATGTTTCTGCATTATGTTGTCATAGACTTCCTGTGTGACATTTGGCCCCGCAATACGGGAAACGGGGTCTCCCGGGGCGAAGTAAAATATCATGAAGACAATCAATGTCATCAAAATCAGCACAGGGACCATCAAAGCTACTCGTTTAACTATGTACTTCAGCAACTGCTCACTTCCCACTTACTTCAAGATCAAATCCATCATTGTACTGAAGCATCCATGGATGATATTTGAAATTCTTTACTTCTTTCCTTGCAGCAATCATATTCATTGGAATATAGATCGGCGCCCATACAGCCTCATCAATCAGGTAGCGCTGTACTTCTTTGTAAGCTTCCGCTCTCTCATCCCAGGTTGGTCTTTGTGCAGCGTATGTAATCAACTCGTCAGACTTCTCGTCAACCCACCTCGAGTGGTTGGGGTACGGGAATCTACTGGACAACAGGAACCAATCGATAATATCTGCATTCGACCAGCTATACTCCCTTATAAACAGCTCCTGCTTACCTTCTCTTAGCATATCGGCATAGCCTGCGGAATCATACGGTTGGATTTTTGCATCAATATTTACTTCTTTAAGCTGAACCTGAATTATCTCAGCTAATTTGCTGCTCTTTGAAGAGTTGTCCGCCGAAAGAGTCAGTTCCAATCCGTCTGGATATCCTGCTTCAGCTAGTAGCTGCTTTGCTTTCTCAGGATCATATTTGTAGGCTAATTCTTCACTCTCTTCAAGGTACTCATCTGTAAGGGCTGGGGGCAAATAACCATAGGCTTCTTCGCCGATTCCTCTAAGTACAAACTGTATAATCTCCTCACGGTTCAGCGCGTGGTTTATAGCCCTACGGACCCTCACGTCGGTAAAGGGCTCCTTATCTGTGGCATAGGCTAGATATCCGAGCTTCGTTGCTGGTTCTGAATATATAGTGATATCATCATTTTTCTCGAGCTTTTCAACGTAGGTTTCGGGGACATTCCGCAGGATATGGATGCCTCCAACCTCGAGCTCCATCATTCTGGAGTTTTCATCGGGTATGATCTTCAGCACGATCTTATCGATCAACGCAGGTCCCCTATTTGACATCCATTCAGGGCCCCATTTGTAGTCTTCATTCTTAACAAGTACCGTCTTGTCTCCGGGTGTCCACTCTTCCAACTTATATGGACCGGTTCCAATTACAACTCTTTTGCCGTAATCGTCGCCATATGTCTCATAGGCATTAGCGGGATGGATTCCTGAAGCAGTACCCGAGAGGTTGTATAGAAGGTTCGGGAAAGGATAGTTTAGGACCACGTCTACAGTATGTTCATCAACAATATTGACTTCTTTGATAGCTTCCAGATCTCCGCTGAAGGGTGAACCGGTGTTCGGGTCTTTAATGGTATCAATAGTCCACTTAACGTCCTCGGCTTTAAACTCCTTGTCATCGTGGAACTTGACATCTTTTCTCAAATGAAAAGTCCATACAAGTCCATCATCCGAAACATCCCATCGCTCAGCTAATCCAGGTTTATACCCAAACTCGTAGTCGCGTGTTACAAGTCTGTCATGTATGTAAATCAATGCATCGGAATACCAGGCAGTTTTTATAGTGTCCATTATTTCTGCATCCCGGTCATATCCGATTACCAAGGTCTTCTCAGTCTTCTTGGAATCTTCCTTGGAACATCCCGTGAGAACACAACTTAAAAGTAGTGCGAAAGCCAAAATCACCAGTGTTACTTTTTCCATCTTATTTACTTTCATTTACCGTATCACCTCTACTAAAGTCTTCTGCATATTTCCTACTTTCTTTGTCCTCGAATCGGCTTGTGTTACTTGATATGTATTGACTTAATACAAGTGACAGCTTACATAATGCTCATCTCCTAAACACTTCGTTTGCGGTTCAATTTCGCTGCATAGTTCAGTCGCATATTTGCATCTCGTTCTAAATCTACAGCCCGATGGTGGATCAACTGGACTGGGGACTTCGCCTTCCAATATTATCTTTTTCTTTTTCCTACCGGATCCCGCACCTGATACAACCGATAGCAACGCCTTGGAATAGGGGTGTGCAGGATTCTTGAACAGCTCTTCAGCAGGTGCAATTTCAACTATCTTGCCCAGGTACATAACCGCCACACGGTCACTCATATATTTAACAACTCTTAAATCGTGGGATATGAATAGGTATGAAAGTCCCAGGCGGTTCTTAAGGCTCATCAGCAGGTTTATGATCTGGGCCTGGATCGACACATCAAGAGCTGAAACCGGTTCATCACAAATAATCAACTTAGGATCGACGGCAAGGGCGCGTGCAATAACCACTCTCTGGCGCTGTCCCCCGCTGAACTCGTGGGGGTACTTGTCCTCCTCACCCCTGAGGCCTACCATATCGAAGAGTTCGAAAACTCTTTCTCTACGCTGTGCACGGTCCTTCATTCCATGTACATATAAGACCTCTTCTATAGCATTGCCAACCTTCTTTCTCGGGTTCAGAGAAGCAAAGGGATCCTGAAAGACAAGCTGCATTTGCTCATAAGTTTTTCTAAGGTCCTTCTTCCTAGTATTCGTTATGTCTTGGCCATCAAATATTATCTCGCCCTCTGTTGGGTCCAATAGCCTGATAATAGTGCGTCCAGTAGTGGTTTTGCCGGACCCGCTCTCACCTACCAGACCCAATATTTCGCCAGAGTTGATATGAAAATCAACGCCGTCAACAGCCTTCACAAATTCGGTACCTCTACCAAACAGATTTGTTTTGACGGGGAAATACTTTTTTAAGTTTTGTACTTCTAATACTTTTGCAGTCAAATCAATACCTCCGGTCGCACATCATTTATGAAACCTATGCATAGTTCCAGCAGCGTACAAGATTTCTATCAACCTGATAAAATGGAGGCTCTTCACAGATACAAGATTCACTTACAAAATCACATCGTGTTTTGAACCTGCAGCCCTCTTTTATCTCGTCAGGCCGCGGCACAACTCCTCTTATCTCCTGCAACCTCTGTAGTTTGTCGGTATCAATATCTGGAATGGCTCCCAATAAACCTCTTGTATAGGGATGTTTCGGATCGTTAAAAACTGAATCTACGTCGGAGTATTCAACGATTCTACCCGAGTACATTACAGCAACCTTATCGGCAATCTCGGAGACAACTGCCAGATCGTGGCTTATCATAATAATTGAGGAGTTAAACTCATCCTTCAGCTCATTGATCAAATCCAGGATTTGTGCCTCTACGGTTACATCCAATGCCGTGGTCGGTTCATCTGCAATCAGAAGCTCTGGGCTACACGCAAGAGCTATGGCTATCATAACCCTCTGTCTCATCCCGCCACTCAGTTGATGTGGATACTGTTTAACCACCTTTTCCGGACGCGGGATCCTTACACGCTTCAGCATTTCAATAGTTCTTTCGAGCGCTTCTCTATTTGATACATTTTGGTGCTGTGTAATGACTTCCGATATTTGGCGCCCGATAGTAAACACCGGATTTAGTGATGTCATCGGTTCTTGAAATATCATCGAAATATCCTTGCCGCGGATATCTCTCATATCGTCCTCGCTCTTGTCCAGAAGGTTTTCTCCGTTAAAGATTATTTCACCCTTTACTACTTTGGCAGGAGGGGTCTGCAACAGGCCAATTATCGACAGAGCGGTTACACTTTTTCCGCAACCCGACTCCCCAACCAGACCGAGGGTCTCGCCTTTTGACAGCGAAAAGCTCACACCGTCAACTGCAGGTATTACGCGGTCTTCAATATAGAAATTTACGCCTAGATCATTGACTCTAAGAATTTCTTGGCTCAACACTACGCCTCCCTGATGTTTGTAAGAGTAAAAAAGTATAAATATAAAAGACTATGAGGAACCATAGTCTTTCAACTCAAAATTTGGCATACTTATTCAGCTAACTATAGGCATGGCCTATAATCCCCCTCCGACGCCTGCGAGGTTAGCTGACGGGTTTGGGCTGGAAGTTTGCCCTACACCCTTGAGTGAAGCTTTTTGCTACACCCAAGTATGATTCACCCCAAAAAGTTGGTTCCCCCACTTCTTATTGTAGAATTCGGCGCTATGCTATTTAGTTAATCTTTGAACAATACAATAACAAATAGATACAAATATGAAAATACAAACATTATTTTAGCATAAAACTGAACATTATGCAAGCGGACATGTGAAACGTATTCCATTCGCAAATTGCAAGTTAAAGTGAAACTCTTTTCTCTGTCATAATGTTATCTGAAAATACAACCTTATTTATATTCAATAAGATATCTAGTTATATGCCATTAGATATAATGCGGTAATGCGATGTGAAAATATGCGGTCAGATACATACTTTGAATATCGTAAGATACATATGATGCGAAAAATGCGCAGAAATCGAAGTAATGTGTGAACGGCGAAGAGAAAATCGCCTCTCTTATGCGGTATACGTTATAGAATATGCCGTATACGATATATCACCCAGAGAGAATCCACACACAACTCGAAATTCTGCGCAGAAATCGTGATTTTTCGTGCAGGGGTACACATAGCTCAACATTTTGCGAAAACTCTGCGTCCTAGCTCCCTGTACGCAGTATGGCGGTCAACACTCGCCTCTCATGGGCCTATTTATTTCTCTTCTTGTGTTTCATTTAATATTTCAACGCGCCAAAACGTATTCCGTGTGGCTCAACCGCGATGCGGTTTTCTTTTTTGTGAGCGCTTAAGATCCTTGCTGTCGACCCAACCTTTGCTCCTACTACTTTTTGCACTTCTGTTGTTTTTTCCCCTGTCTTGGCTTTTTCTATTACCCTGAGTTCTTCGCCTGTTTTTGCTACTTTTCCCATTATTGTCTCTTGTGATAGTATCATCAAACTCAACAGGAACAGGTAGTGCTAAACTGCCAAAGTGAAGCTGTAGCGCAGCTGAAGCTATTTGCGCATGAGAATAGCCTAACGAGACTAGTTTTTCTGTAAGTTCCACATAAAGTGGCTCTTGTTCAGCGCTCATGGCCTCGGACATTGATTGGACTAGCTTGTCGGCTACTGCCCCCTTCTGTTCGTTGACAGTAGGAAGCTTCAGGCGCTCAATTTCGGACTTTGAATGCTCTGCCATATCGCGAATCGTAGCTACTTCACGTCTTCCGCTACATATAGTGATCGACCAGCCTGACTTTCCAGCACGACCTGTTCTACCAATCCTGTGGATATAATATTCAGAGTTTTGAGGGACGTCAAAGTTTATGACCATATCAACATCGCTAACATCTATGCCGCGAGCAGCTATATCTGTTGCCATTAGGATTGCTGTCTTCCCGTTCTTGAAATCCTGCATGACAGCAGTCCTTTGAGCTTGCTTTATATCGCTATGGATGCTCTGTACAGAGAACTTTTGACTTGTTAGGAGGCTATCCAGCTCATCGACCATCTTTTTGGTATTACAAAAAACAATCGTTCTTTGTGGTTCATAGTAATTTAGAAGGGTGATAAGGGCATCTTTTTTCCTGTGATGGGGAACCTCAACAAAGCTCTGCTTTATATCTTCAATAGTCATCTGATCACGGTTTATTTCAATCAACTGTGGATCTTTTTGAAATTGTCGAGTCAGCCTAAGAATTGCTTTGGGCATAGTTGCAGAGAAAAGAATGGTTTGTCGACTTTCGGGGGTGTCCTGCAGGATCGTTTCTATATCCTCTTTAAATCCCATGTTGAGCATTTCGTCTGCTTCATCAAGGACAATCATTTTTAGCTTGTCCAGCTTTAGCGTTTTACGTCGCATATGGTCCATCACGCGTCCTGGCGTGCCGATTACAATGTTGGCACGTCGCAGTCGAATGCATTGCTTGTCAATAGGAGCTCCTCCGTATATTTCAACGGGACGGACCTCGGGCATGAAGCGAGCAAGTTTGCGTATTTCCTCTGCACCTTGCTGTGCCAGCTCTCTTGTCGGGCAGAGAATCAGGACTTGGACTGATGGTTTGTACTCTTCTGTGTCTGTTGTTTCGATTGCAGGTATTGCAAATGCTGCCGTTTTACCTGTACCTGTCTGTGAGCGTGCAATAACATCGACCCCCGCTCTTATAAGGGGTATGGTTTCTGATTGCACTGGAGTGGCAAAGTCGAAGCCCATTGCAGTAACTGCACGTTGGATTTCAGGGTGGAGATTAAGCTCCGAGAACGAAATTTGTGTCATAGATTTCCTCAATTCTAGCAAAATAAAAAACGGGGCACATTGCCCCGTTAGAAACAAATTCTTGTGTAAATTATATCACGTGAATTGTATTTGTCAATTCCAATTTATCTATAACTTACTCTGTCACAGCTCAACCAGGAATATACTTATTAAAATAAGGGAAGTGTTTTAGTGATTCTTCAATCTGTTTTACTGAGTATTTTGACCCCTTAAGTTTCTGTACCCCTGCGATAACACTGCTTTTTGACTTGTCCTTTAAGTGATTGAATGCGTATATAGCTGTGGTTAGTAGCTCTAGGTCGGATGCGGAATACCCCTTGAAATGATGTATAAGATCGTTGATGGTGTCAATCTGTCCATGCGATAGCCCATTAGTAGTAATATCCTTTATGTCCTTACTGACATTAATAAAGTGGGTTGTGCTAGAGTAGTCAAAGTTGATAACTCCTTCAGCGCTCAAAAGAGCAGTTGTTGAATCCAAGGCTTCGCTATATGGTCCGTAAAAATGCATCCCATACTCAAAACCAAGTTCTATCCCTTTTTCCTCTATTAAAAAAACATACTTTTGCAATCTTTTTTTGCCGGGAGCTTCTCCGCATACTTCTCTAATTTTATTGATAATGAAAACAACGTTGTTAGAAATGGTTGACATTACTTTCATCTCCTTTTTAATAGAGCCGATACAACTCCTCTTGCTCTATCTGCGTTTTCCTTTGGAACAAAAAGTCGCTTTATGGTGATTGGCTTTACTAAGCTCTGTAGCAGAATTGATTCAGAAGAAATGCTTGCAGCATATGTTTTACTTAACCGGTGTAAAGATTTCTATGTAACGGCGTTTGGACAACGGTATGAATCAATAAGGATTATGTGTGCCACAGTAATGTTCTGTCGATGCTGCGTATGTCAGCAGAGCCCGTACGCGCCATAATTCCAGCGAGTGCTGCGTTTTCTTTTTCAATCCAATTCTTTACGCTTTCGGCTCCACCGACCTTTAGTGGCTCCAGAATAGTGCGACCTATGCAAGCTGCGGTAGCGCCTAGTGCAATTGCTTTGAACACATCGTAAGCACTAGAAATGCTGCAGTCTACAAATATAGGCATCGAATCCCCTACAGTCTCCACGATTTCAGGCAAGACCATAAGCGGTGGAACTGCATAGTCAATTATACCGTGATGATGCGACACAACAATCCCTCTAACACCCGCCTCAAGACACTTTTGTGCGTCTGTTACACTGAGCACACCCTTTACAACAAAGGGAAGTTTTGTGGAGTTCACAAACAGCTTCAAATCCCCAAGTGACTTTGGTGCCATCTCTTCACCCATTACCAGATCATACTGGCCTGCACGGTTAAAAGAGTGGTCAATGTCCATGCCTACCGCAAATGCCCCTGACCTCTCAGCGTGCTCAATCTTTTTGAGGATAAAATTATTATCTCTATGGGGCTTGATGATTTTTATAGTGGCAGCTCCAGTTTCGATAATGTTTTCAAGCTCCTCAGCGCTTCCCATGCCAGCAAAGTTTACTATGTTTGTTGAACTGGCAGCTTTAGCAATCTCAACCATTCCATTTTCGTGTATGCCAAACGTGTCAAGATGTGAGAATGCAGCCATCATGATCGGTGAGCTAAATGTGCGTCCATACAGTTCAAGATTTGTGGATGGCAACTCATTTCCGATATGCCGCATTTCTATTAGAATTGAATCCATATAATCACGAGTGATTTGGGCAGAGTCGCCAGCACGTCTAGTCTTTTGATTATTCATATGGGCATACCTCTCTTTACTAATTTCGGTTAGGATTACTACGTCTTATATCTTTTTCTGATTTCACCACTTCTTACTGCAGAATTTGGCGCTATGGTTAAATAAGCAAGCGAAGGTTAGAATTCTACACCAACCCAAAATACTTCTCAAATAATATCATCAGTTTTTCAATAATTCCTAGCTTTTTCGCGGCTCTGCCTCCGCCAAAGCGGGACACAGGTGGCATGATTTTATCAATAGCTGTACCGGTGGTTCTAAGCATTCCGTCTCGGAAAGCATTGTCAATAAAACGCCGGGTTTCTTCGGGTTTCAAATTTTCTTCTTCTATAATTGCTGAAATATCCGCTTCCTTACGCTCATTGAGGAATTTACGCCAATCTTCATCAACTATAGTCGAAACATTGACTTGCTCAATAAAGTGCTCGATAAGCTCTTTCTTGCTTCGAAGTTCAATACTTGAATTAACAGCTTTATCGATAGTTGTAAGTATTTCCTTATCCTTACAACTAGATTCTTGATATTTGGCTACAAGCATAAGTATATAGTCAATGTTTACCTCTATCTGTTTGACCAGTTCAATCTCGAAAACTATGTCATCATTGATAATTTCCTTGTCACCATCAGCAACTTTTCTATATTTCTGATACAGGTCAATATAGACACTCTGATAATCCTGAAATTCCCGTTCAGATAAGATCTCGTTTCCTTCAAAGTCATCGAAGCAAGTAAGAATATTTCTAAGACGAAGTATTGCTCCATATAGCCGAATAAAGTCCTTTTCTGCTTCTTCTCCTTGAATCACTTTACCAAGGGGAAACTGTGTTTTGAGAGCAGTAATCAATTCTTCGTAGCCCGGCTTGTACTCAGCTTTATCATCATAGCCATTATAGTATTCTTCATAAGTTTTTAGCAGCACTATACCGCCTGCATCTTTATTGCCGAAAAGTGCAATAGCTCTATCCGTTTCTTCTTTCAAATCTCTGAAACAAACGATATTGCCATATGTCTTAACGCTATTTAGAATACGGTTTGTTCTTGAAAACGCTTGGATTAGCCCATGCATCCTCAGATTCTTGTCTACCCACAGTGTATTCAGGGTTGTTGCATCAAATCCTGTCAAAAACATATTTACAACAATCAATATATCAATCTCTCGATTCTTAACACGAAGAGAGAGGTCTTTATAGTAGTTTTGGAACTTGTCCGATGAGGTATCATAATTTGTGTTAAATGTACTATTGTAATCCCTAATTGCTGCCTCAAGAAAATCTCTGGAGCTCTGGTCAAGGTTTTCTATGCTAAAGTCCTCTTCAGGCAGTAGTCCATCCGGCTCTTCCTCATTTGGACTAAAGCTAAAAATCGTTGCGATGATAAGGTTGCGATTCTTTTCGACTATCTGCTTCTTAAACTCATTATAGTATCTAATAGCCATTGGAATGGATGCAGCAGCGAATATTGAGTTAAAACCGGCAACTCTCCTTGGTCCATGCTTTTCAATTATTCTCTTTGGGTTACTTTTATCTGTTTCTTCCCATTTCACAGTGAATGTATAATAACTGTTACGTTTCGTTTTCTGGTCGAAATGTTCAAGAACGTAAGATACAATTTCACTGATTCGTTGTGGATCTGCTAGGGCTTTTTCCCGATCTATACTCCGAACCTTCTTATCATCGACGTAATCAGGCATCTTAATAGTATCGACAAAATCTATTCTAAAAGGTAGAACGTTCCCATCATTAATAGCATCCACAATAGTATACGTATGAAGCTCTTCTCCAAAAGCCTGCTCGGTTGTACGAAGCAGTGGGTTACCTCCTGAACTGGCATTAGCAGCAAAAATCGGAGTTCCCGTAAAGCCGAAGATATGATAGTTCTTAAAGCTCTTCGTAATCGCTTGATGCATTTCGCCAAATTGGGAACGGTGACACTCATCAAAAATCAGTACCACATGTTTCTTGTAAATATCATGCTGTTTGTTTTTTCGAACAAATATATCCAACTTCTGAATAGTGGTTACAATGATTTTGTATTC
>JAAYOS010000096.1 GCA_012520195.1 Clostridiales bacterium
TCAGGAGCTTGGTGTTGCCTTTCTTAACTGCAATGGCATACTCCTCAACGGTGAAGGGCTCGTCAATGACCTTGATGTCGGAGTTTTGAGCTGCAAAATAAGCTGCGGGCTGGTCGTCGATAATGACTGCGTCGATCTTTTTTTGCTGGAGAGCCTGAACTGCCTCAAAGCCCTTATTGTACCTTTCAAGAGTCACATCATCAATATCTTCGGCATAGATGTCGCCTGTTGTACCCAGCTGTACACCGATTGTCTTTCCAACGAGATCGTCGGGGCTCCAAATGTCGGTGTTGTCTTTATGGACGATTATGACCTGTGATGCGGTTATGTAGCTATCGGAGAAATCCACGTTTTCCAGACGGTCAGGTCTGACTGTCATACCGGCAACGCCCATATCCGCTTTTCCCGACTGAACGGCGGGGATGATCGAATCGAATGCAATGTCCTCGATAACCAGCTCCCTGCCTAGCTTATCTGCAATAGCCTGTGCAATTTCAACGTCGATGCCGACAATCTCAGAACCTTCGTAGTACTCATATGGCGGGAACTCTGCGTTTGTAGCCATTATAAGAGCATCAGTTTTTTCACAACCTGCGAACAGACCAAGGATCAGCAGAAGTGCCAGAACGACAACTGACAGTTTATAAGTAGTTTTCATATCACATATCTCCTTTAGATGACAGTCAATAATTTATAATACCAAGTGTTAGTAATTATACAGCGATATTAATAATAATGCAAGAGGAATCTTTGATATTCCTATAATATGCGAAAATTTCGTTAATTATTGCATAAAAATACAGTGACGCTTGAATTATTATATCACAATATACAAACAAAAGGCCTCTCCAAGTGTCTTTACGTACACTAAGGAGCTGTTTTATCGAGTATCTCAGAGTAGATATGCCTGGCATTGTCTTCCAATAGCCAATAATTAAAAATATCCTCCTATGCTTTTTGCCCACTTGTGAAATATCTCTGGTAAATTTCGCATATAGATAGGGCAGAGACGCTATACAGTTTGCTTTACGGGGGAGGGCTTTGTGTGAAAGGAAATATAGAACAGCGGGCTTGCGATTTGGCCGTTTACATAATTGAAAACCGGGCAACGGTGAGAGCCGCCGCCCGGAAGTTTGGAATAAGCAAGTCAACGGTACATAAGGACCTGACCGAGAGACTTCAGAAAATTAACCGCTCGTTATATCTTGAAGTAAAGGAAATAATGGAGATTAACAAGGCAGAACGGCACCTAAGAGGTGGTTTAGCGACGCAGAGAAAGTATAAGGAGCTCGCCCGCAGAAAGGATGACACATTATGACTTGTCTGCCGGCTTTGAAAGAAGTGCGGCAAGGAAACCGAATATAATTGCAGCTCCGATACCGGCAGAACCGGCAGTGAGTCCGCCTGAGAAAATTCCGAGGAACCCGCGTTCAGCTATCTCCTTTTCCATCCCTTTTGCCAGTGAATAACCAAACCCGGTGAGCGGTACGGTGGCGCCAGCTCCTGCCCAATCAACCAGTGGTTCATAAAAACCCAACGCAGTCAGTATTACACCGGCAACTACGTAAAAGACGAGAATCCGTGCGGGGGTAAGCTTTGTCTTATCTATAAGAATCTGTCCTATGGCGCATAGAACGCCGCCAGTGACAAATGCATTAATATATTCTCCCATATGCCTCTCAGCTCCTCACTGTTTATTAGATGATATGCAGATGGCATGACAGATGCCAGGTATACTTTCACCTTGCTGGATACAGACAGGGCTGTGAAGTGCACCAGTTCCTGCAAACAGGACTTTTTGAAGGGCACCCGACTGCAGATCCCTGATTATTTTTGAGCAGAGCACCACTGCTGAGCATCCGCATCCAGAACCGCCCGCATGAACATCCTGCTTTTCAAGGTCATAGACCATCAAGCCGCAGTCAGAGAAGTTCCCACTGAAAATTATCCCGTCATCTCTCAAGAGCTCGGTCGCAATTCCATGCCCGGTTTTACCTAGGTCCCCGGTCACAATAAGATCGTAATCGGAGGGAGAAGTGTCTGTGTCCTGAAAAAAAGCAAGTAATGTGGAGTGTGTAGCGGGAGCCATTGCAGCCCCCATATTGTTTGCGTCTGTTATGCCGAGGTCTACAACTTTGCCTGCAGTAAAATGTGTAATAAATGGACCCGGACCGTTGTCTGAAAGCAGAACACAGCCCGAGCCTGTGACGGTCCACTGAGCTGTCGGTGTACGTTGTGCTCCGTATTCAAGAGGAGACCTGTACTGTCGCTCAGCAGTGCAAAAGTGTGATGAAGTTAATGCGGCAGCTAAGTTGGAAAATCCCCCGTCTACTGCCATGGCCGCGAGTCCAAGGCCCTCTGCCATAGTTGAGCAGGCACCAAACATACCGATGAACGGTATTTTGAATTCGCGTATTGCATATGAAGACGAGGTACATTGATTTATAAGATCACCAGCGAAAATATACTCGATTGCGCTGATTGGTTGGTTTGCTTTGTTGGCAGCCAGAGTCAGTGCATCCTTTTGCATTCTAGACTCTGATTTCTCCCAGGTTTTTTCGCCAAAAGTGGTGTCAGTATTTACATAGTCGAAGAGTTCGGCGAGGGGGCCCTCGCCCTCTTTTTTGCCTACCACGCTTGCATATCCAACAACCGAGGGAGGATTCTGAAAGCGGACAGTATAGTTACCGACTCGTTTTGATTGCATATTAACCTCCGAAATAGTATCACTTAATGCTAATAATATCTTTGCCATTTCTGCATTAAGCATGCAATATTTCGGGGTGGTGGATTATGACAATTTTGAGATAATCATTCCGACCAGGGTTCTATGTTGCCGGTCAGCCAATCGACAGCATGCTCACATCCAAGCTTTGCTTCGCCCAGTTCAATATTCGAAAACCTATAGTCGAAGCTCTTTGTGAAGGTGGAGACTTCATCTAGATATTTCTCAAGTACGTTTTTGGTGATGGATAACAGGTCGGATGAGAAGGAGGGGAACTGTTTTGCCGAAAGGTTATCCAGACCACTCTTTAGAAGGGCGGAGGTGTGTGCAAAGCAAAAATACGGCTGTCTGAGAAACTTTTCACGAAACTCAGGCTCTGTATTCCAAAGAAACACAATATTGTTACAGTACTTTTCCAATGTTGAACTTATTCTACGGCATAGGAAACAGTCATCTGCTATGTCAGAAAGCTGCGCTGCGGCTTGCCTTGCTTGCTTCTTGCCTCCGTCTGTCACACTTTCTGCCATCTTCTGTATCTCTTTGAGGTGCGTCTCAAGCATGAGTGCCAGACTCAACCTGTTTTTCATTTCGAGCATTTTGTCATAGTGACGCACACAGAATCCGGATTTGTTAGTCTCGACGCGCACATCGGGCTCCATCATTGCAGCACCCATAATATACTCCAGATTTTGCTCTTCGAACTTTTTGTGTAGTCGGCATAACGGACATCCGTCGTATTTTTCAAATTCCTCATTTATTGGTATCGTGTAATTTTTTTCAATCATCTTGATTAGGCCCCCCTTTTGGCGTATTATATGTTGTGGAACGTTTATAACGCATTAAGAATAATACAATGCATATTGAATAAAAATGGCAAACAAAGGATTATACATATGAATTACAGAGTAGAGGGAAGCTCGGTCATAATGGAAAGACCGGAGGACTTCGACGCTGAGAAAATTTTTGAGTGCGGTCAGTGCTTTCGCTGGAACCTGCAAGAGGATGGATATTGGACTGGCGTTGCCCTTGGGCACGTACTCAAGCTCAGGGAGGAGGGGGACACGGTCCGTTTTTTGTGCTCTGATGATGATTTCCTGAAAGTATGGATGCCCTACTTCGATCTTGGACGCGACTACACTGCTGTCCGGGCAAGAATCTCTATCGATCCGTTCACTGCCAAAGCAGCAGAATTCGGTAAGGGTATACGCATACTGCAGCAGGATGCATGGGAAACTCTTTGCTCCTTCATTGTGTCGCAGTGTAACAACATTAAGCGGATAAAGGGTATTGTGGAGAGACTCTGCGTCCTTTTCGGAGATCAAATTGCATATCACGGCGAGGTGCATTACCTCTTTCCTCCGCCCGAGAGGCTCGCTCATCTCGAAGAAAAAGATCTCGAGAGTCTGCGTGCCGGATACAGGACCGGCTACATACTAAATGCAGCGCGGGAGATAGTACAAGGCCGCCTCTCTCTGGATATACTTAAGAATGTTACTACAGATAAGGCTATTGAAGCTCTGACTGAACTGAGGGGTGTCGGGATAAAGGTTGCAAACTGCGCCGTGCTGTTCGGATTGGGAAAGATAGATGCTTTTCCTGTCGATGTCTGGGTCCGTAGGGCGATTGAAAGACACTACGACGCAGAGACGTTCGACAGTACAGTTTTCGGCGAAGACGCGGGCATTGCCCAGCAATATATCTTTTACTATATCAGAAATGGACAGGACTGAGGACAGAGCCAAACGGGAGCTAGTCGCTCTCATCAGGTTCGGTTAGTGTATCTATAATACTGAGATAGACCTTTTCTGCCCTTGCCCGAAAGCCATCGGCCATTCTTTCGGCGCTGCTTTTGTCGGTTGCCCGCAAAGACAGCTTAAGGATAGGGCCGTGGTCGGCATTGAGGACAAGCTCTGCCACGTAGGCGTTACCGTCGCTGCGAACAGTTGCGGATATGGCGGAATCACGCCTGTTATCGGCGATGATTTGCTCAATCTCCTCAGCTATATGGCGGCGTGTTGATGGGCGGAGTGTCTTTTCCACAGCTTGCAACATGTACCTGCCCTTAACTGTTATCATACAGCTCCGTTCCGAATCGCTGAACTGTACCATCTCGCTGCTTTCAAGGTCATGTAGCGCATCCATGAAATCAAAGTAATTGGAGACCCTATCAAGCGAAATCTCAGTGAGCACCTCTAATCGGACGGGCTCATAAAAGTGTTTTAAAACAAAAAGAATAAAGGTTTTTATCTCCAGCTCATCTCGAAGAAGGCTTCTGCGTAACTCCATGGTCAATTCCTTCCATTAAAATTAATTACAGAGTATATGAAGTAATAATAACATAATTTGTATCGAACTTCCATATAGGATTTATTTTGCATGTAACGCGAACGGTCGTTTTCCAAGCAAATAGCAAACAGGGTCCTAAAGAGTAGAAAGTTGAAATAGAAAATTAAGAGTTGAAACTTAAAGTTGAAAGTTGTATATAACAATATTATGTGCTAAACTTTTTAGGACGCGGCGAGCCCGCGCTTAGGTCTAGCCCGAGGAGGAGCATACATATGAAAAGAGTAATCTTGATTTTGGGTATAATTCTGTTGGCGTCAATATTCTTGCTGTCGTCTTGTTCGGAAGATGAGGCAGATGTTTCGCCCTCCTTGGAGCCATCTTTACAACCAACGTCTCCAACCCCAACTCCAACCCCAACTCCTACTCCTACCCCCACCCCCTCACCGACACCTGAAGAACCCAAAATCGTTAATCCCCTGACAGGGCTTCCAATCGATGAGGAGTATCTTAACAGAAGACCAGTTGCCATTATGATCAACAACATCAAACAGGCACTTCCGCAGTATGGACTCATGAAAGCAGATATCATATATGAGGCTGTTGCCGAGGGAGGTATAACCCGCCTGGTTGCTGTGATCAAGGACCCATCTCTTGCTGGTATCATAGGGTCGGTTCGATCAACGCGGAGTTATTATCTGGATATTGCACAGGGTCATGATGCACTGTTACTCCATGCCGGAGCAAGCGAGATGGCCTACGCCGATATAAAATCACGGAGCGTCACGGCGCTCGATGCTATAAAGGGTGGATATGAGGGCAGCCTTTACTACCGCGACAAGGAAAGGCGAAAGAATAACGGACTCGAACACAGCCTGATGACAAGCGGTGAGAGAATAGAGGAGACTGTGTCAAAGGCGTCATTTAGGACTGAGCACAAGGAAGGATATTCATATCCTGTGAAATTTGAACAGGATGTGAAACTGGGTGGTCAGACAGCAAATGAGATCTCTGTACGGATGTCACAGTATAAAACAGCGGTGTTCAAGTATGATGAGGAAAGCGGAAGATACTTTGTCTCGCAGTACAATAAAAAGCATATGGACGCCGATACAAATGAACAGCTGAATGTTAAGAATGTCCTTGTTCTGTTTGCAAAGATCTCTCCAATCAAAGGTGATGCGTACGGCCGGATGGAGATCGATCTTGTTGGTAGTGGGGACGGAGTGTATGCCGTCAATGGTGAGATAGTAGATATTAAATGGTCAAAGGACTCCTACACATCACCGTTTATATATACGAACACGGATGGCAGTGAGCGTGTTTTCAATGCGGGAACAAGTTATATCTGTATAGTTTCGTCAGCATCGTCAGTTGAGGTAGAATGAAAGTAACAATGGAAAAGAGGCAGAATATGAGCGAGCTCTTACCTAATGAAGGGAAAAAGGAAATCATCGAAGTTGATGGTAGGAAGTACGGGAGATACCCGATAAAGACGCATGTTATTACTGATGCCGACCACATACCCGATGTTGCAGAGAGATATGCGGCTGAGTATCTGCAGGAGGGAGATGTGCTTATCATATCCGAAAAGGCAGTTGCCTGCTCGCAGAAACGAGCTGTGCCGCTAAAGGACATAAAGCCGTCAAGACTAGCACGTCTGCTTTCAAGGTTTGTGTACAGATCTCCTTACGGTATAGGCCTGTCAATGCCGGAGACAATGGAGATGGCACTTCGTGAGTGCGGTGTACTACGGATACTGTTTGCCGCATTTATCAGCGCTATTGGTAAGATTTTCGGTAAGCGGGGATGGTTTTATCGAGTTGCAGGCTACAAGGCGGAATCAATTGACGGACCAACACCGTATACGCTCCCGCCATATAACGAGTGCGTTGTGCTAGGGCCACAGAATCCTGACAAGGTAGCTGAGGAAACAGCCAAAAGAATTGGTGTCGACGTCCTCATAGTAGACATAAATGATCTTGCTGGACGTATACTGGGCGCTTCCGATCCGTCAATCGATAGAGATCATTACGCTTCAATACTAAAAGACAACCCGCTCGGCCAAAGTGGTCAGCAGACACCGATGGGTATAATACGAGAGATGTAAGTGAGGATGCTCCGTCTGAGCAGCAGGCAGAATAGGCTAGAACTTGCTTGTAATAGCTGGGATATCACAGGAAAAACTGCAGGCAGATCGCTAGCATATCTAGTATGATATATGGAATTTTGAAGGGCTATAAACCTGATTAAGTTTTCAGGTCTATAGCCCTTTTGAAGATCTATTACATAAAACTTTCGTTTTGATATGTTGCTATGTTGTGGCCGTTATGTGTTTTTTGCTCTCTGTGAGCCGTTTCGAGGAATGGCATCACTGCTCAACTTTTCAACTATGGCAGCCAGTCTGCGAGCCTTTGTATCTGCGCGTTTGGCAGTGCAGTAGTTGATTGCATATGTCCGCTGTGATGCGGGGGGTAGTCTGAGAAAGTTTGAGAATGCTGGCTCATACGGTCTGAGTACCGCAGAAAACTCCTCAAGCATTGCATCGGAAACAGGGGCATTTGCAGAGTTATCCCACGAACCATCGAGTCTTGACTGTGCAACTGCATCCTGACCGGGCTTTGCCATGAGTCCCCGGGCTTCAAGATCTCTTATGATCTCTTTGTGTTCATCAACCCAGGTACTGCCTTCCCTGCGGGGAATGAACTTCTTGCGGTAGAGATCATCGTTTATTTTCTTTATTCTGTCGTCCACCCAGCCATAACTGAGCGCAATTCTGAGTGCATCCTCGGGTGTCAGGTCATCACCTGTTGGATTATACTTAAACCGGATCCAAATTCCCGGTGTCGAATGATTCTCCTTAAACCATTCTTGCAACTCCTCGGATGAATGGAACATAGTGCTTTGCTTCAAAAGATTTACTCCCTTCTTTTTCTTACCTTTTTATGTATATTGCAAGAGGGTATAGCAGTAATGTATATACTTTTCCAGATGGCCAGCTATTTAAGTTGGAGATATAATGCGAGGTTTCCTTATAGTTCAAATATTGTATCGTCATCCTCTATCCAATCTGCAACATCATATACGGTGTAGTCGTCCTTGGTCTCACGAACGATGACTTGTGATATTCCTGCGTTAATGATAAGGCGTTTGCACATCGCGCAGCTTGTAGTTCCTGAGACCAGTTCTCCAGTTCTGCCGCTTCGGCATGCGAGGAAGAGCGTAGAACCGAGAGTCTGCTCACGGGCTGCAGATATGATGGCGTTTGCCTCTGCATGGACGGATCTGCAAAGCTCATAACGCTGTCCTGAAGGAATATTAAGCTTTTCCCGCACACAGGTACCTAGCTCGTCACAGTTTGCGCGTCCTCTGGGGGCGCCGTTATATCCTGTAGAAACAATCTCATCATTTCTAACAATGATTGCGCCGTATTTAAGTCTCAGACAGGTACTGCGTTCAAGCACGGTTTCCGCAATGTCCAGGTAGTAGTTTGTTTTGTCTCTTCTTGCCATTGAGTTCCTCCGATTTTTGACTGACATATTGGGAAGTGCAGTTGTTTTGAGTTAAGTGGTATTTGAAAACCTATGATTCGAAAATGATGCATCCGTCAGAAAGAGATATCCTTCTGTTGCTGTACGATGCAATTGCAGGGTCGTGGGTTATGAGAACTATAGTTGATCCGCTTCTATTCAGAGATATTAGAAGCTTCAGGATGTCTTGTCCTGATGCGGTATCCAAGTTCCCGGTAGGTTCATCTGCGAGTATAACAGCTGGGTTTCCCACAATAGCACGCGCAATAGCTACGCGTTGCTGTTGTCCTCCGGAAAGCTGGCTTGGCTTGTGGGTCATCCGGTCTGACAGCCCAACTCGCTCGAGAGCTGCAATAGCCGATCTTTTCCGTGTTGACCTATCCACACCTCGAAAGATAAGCGGCATCTCAACATTCTCCAAAGCGGTCCGGCGGCGCAAAAGGTTAAAGTTTTGAAATATAAACCCTATCTTCTGGTTTCGTAACAGAGCTAGCCGTTTACTAGGGATGCGGGTGATGTCTTCTCCGTCAAAAATATATCGACCACTAGTAGGGATATCTAGACAACCGATAATATTCATAAGTGTCGTTTTCCCCGAACCTGAAGCACCGACTATCGACAGAAAATCACCGCACAAAATGTTTAGACTGACGCCGCGAAGAGCTTTTACTGAGTTTTCACCCATTTTATAGATTTTGTGTATATTCTCCAACCGAATCAAAAACATACACTCCCAATTATAGAGTATTATATAGTTGTTTTAACCTGAAATCAATGTAATAATGCGAAATCTTTTAATCGAACTTATAATTATTGTTGTGCAAGATTTTTTTGGCTATTACCCCTAAACGAATTGTTGAAATTTTGCGCAAAATTGGCGAGATATTGCTTGACATAATATGGTTTTCTACTATACTAGGAATATAGATAGATAGTACACCGTATAAGGGGATAAGGTATGATATATTTGCCGATTGAGCTTTTGAAACCGGGTATGGTGGTTGCAAGAGCAGTCGAGTCATATTCCGACAGTTTCTCACTACCTCTGCTTAACAAGGGCCAGATATTGACCGACAGTATAATCCGACGCCTTGTTAGCAGAAACATACACGGCTGCTTTATTGACACAGATTTCACCAAAGATATTGAGCCCGGATGTATTATTGCCCCGGCACTAAAAAAGAAGACAATTTCGGGAGTGAAAAAAGTCTTCGATGAGGTATTGGTCGAAAAAAAGGTCTCAAAAGAGAGTATGAGGCTGGTTTTGGAGATCTCTGAGGAGCTGGTGCTACAAATACTCGAGAACGAAGAGCTGCTTATCGATTTACAGAATTATGATAACTACACCTATAGGCATTCATTGTCGGTTGCGGTATTCAGTATCGCTATTGGGCACAAGCTCCAATACAGTACGTCACTTCTGATGCAACTTGCAACTAGTGCTTTGCTGCATGATTTGGGTAAGACAGATGTGCCTATAGAAATTATAAACAAGCCCGGAAGACTCACAGAGGAAGAGTATGAAATAATCAAGCAACATCCGCAAATGGCTGTCAATCGGCTCAAAGAGGGTGGACATGTGTCCGACCTTGTGCTAAACAGTATCCTGAATCACCACGAGCGCTATAACGGAACAGGGTACCCGAAGGGGCTTTCTGAAATTGACATACCGGTTTACGGACGAATTCTAGCTGTTGCAGACGTGTATGATGCTCTCACATCGTTTAGACCTTATAGAAGGCCTTGGTATCCGGATGCCGCAATAGACTATATACGAAATTACAAGGGTATCTACTTCGATCCGGCCATAGTGGATGTCTTTACAAACATCGTGGTCCCATATCCTGTTGGGACGATGGTTGAGCTTTCAAACGGCTGTCCAGCCATTGTTATAAGAAACAACGTCGATAAAATGCGTCCTGTCCTCCGTATGTTCAACGTAGATGATGATACGCCATTTCGTGAAGTCGATTTAATGAACGACGCGGAGTTCGAGAACATAAGAATAACAAGCTTAGGGTATAATAGCAATATTGTCGACTACAATTCGTTTATCGTACAGCCCGAAATGGATTATGATACAGGGACGATAAACTCTTAGCTTATCGTTGTTTTACAGATGATTTGCAGATGAAAAGAGCGGTTTTCCGAAGATTTATGCTTTCGGAAAGCCGCTCTTGTTTATCTGTGAGTATGCCGCATTATACCTCAATCTCTTTGAGAACTGCCATTGTCATCTGTGAACAGGAGAGGACCTCTGTGTCGGGTGTGCCCGGTTCCGCGATGTCAGCTGTGCGCAAACCCTTTGCCAATACACGCGAGACTGCGGTTTCAATGAGTGATGCGGCCTCTTCAAGTTCAAATGAGAGACGCAGCATCATAGCCGCAGACAGTATCGTGGCAATGGGGTTTGCCATATCCCGACCTGCAATGTCGGGTGCGGAGCCGTGTATGGGCTCATACATGCCGCGTTTGGTTGCACCGAGCGAGGCCGAAGGAAGGAGTCCTATAGAGCCGGTTATCTGCGAGGCTTCGTCTGAAAGGATATCACCGAACATATTTGATGTCACAATGACGTCAAACTGGTTGGGATTTCTGATGAGCTGCATTGCTGCATTATCCACGAGCATGTCGGAGATTTCGACATGGGGGTATCTTAACGCTAGGCGATGCATAACCTCGCGCCACAGGCGTGAGCTCTCAAGGACATTTGCCTTGTCGATGCTGATTAGCCTACCAGTGCGTTTTTCAGCCAGCTCAAAGGCAATAATACCAATGCGTTCGATTTCAGCCTCGCTGTAGCACTCGGTATCGAAAGCTTCCTGGCCGTCAGGACCTTCTCTACGCCCTCTCTCCCCAAAGTACATACCCCCGGTGAGCTCCCGGACGATCATTATGTCAAACCCCTCATCTGCGATTTCCTTTCTGAGGGGGCAGGCATCCTTGAGCTCAGGTAGCAGACGTGCAGGCCGCAGGTTTGCATACAGTCCGAGCTCTTTTCTAATACTCAAAAGAGCTTTTTCTGGACGCATGTCGCCGGGAAGTCCGTCCCATTTCGGACCTCCCACTGCCCCCAGTAGCACACTGTCAGAATTGAGACATGCCATAAGTGTGCTGTCAGGTAGCGGTGTGCCAAGACTATCAATGGCGTTGCCTCCTGCGGAGAGTTTATTGAAAGCAAATGAGACATTGAACTTTTCGCCTACCGCAGTGAGAATCTGCAACGCAGAGTCAATGATTTCTGGACCTATCCCGTCACCTTCAATTACTGCAATGTTGTAATCCATTATCCTGCCCCCTTAACCGAGTTCATAAGACCGCCTTTAGCAATAATATCTTGGAGGAAGGGTGGGAACGGGGCGAAATCAACGCTTGTGTTCTTTGTGAGGTTTCTGATCTCGCCCCTATCAAAGTCGATCTCCACTCTGTCTCCCTCGTCAATATCTGTATCGCACTCAATGATTGGAAGACCGATATTAATCGCATTTCTGAAGAAGATCCGCGCAAAGCTTTTGGCAATAACCGCTCCAATGCCGGATGTCTTTATTACGAGGGGTGCGTGCTCCCGGGAGGATCCGCATCCGAAGTTGCTGCCCGCCACCATGATATCGCCGGGTTTTACTCTGGAAACGAAGGTTTTGTCAAGGTCCTCCATGCAGTGGGCGGCAAGCTCCTCAGGGTCTGAGGAGTTGAGGTAACGTGCGGGGATGATTACGTCGGTGTCAATATTATCACCGTATTTTATTGCGTTGCCTTCCAGTTTCATTCCAATCTCCTCCTTAAAGAGCCGGTGCTATTTTGCCCGCTATGGCTGAGGCAGCCGCTACAGCAGGGCTTGCTAAGTATACTTCGCTTTCGGGGTGGCCCATCCGGCCGATAAAGTTACGGTTTGTTGTCGCAACACATCTTTCGCCTTTGGCAAGGACGCCCATGTAGCCTCCTAGACAGGGTCCGCATGTCGGTGTTGAAACAGCGCATCCCGCTTCAATGAAGATTTTTAGAAGCCCCATATCCATGGCGTCGAGATAGATCTGCTGGGTGCCCGGCAAAATAATACACCTTACACCTTCCGCAATCTTCTTGCCTTTCAGGATACCGGCTGCAACTATGAGATCTTCGAGCCTTCCGTTTGTGCAGGAGCCGATGACCACCTGATCGATTTTAATGTCGGGGATATCATCAAAGGTCCGAGTGTTTTCGGGGAGGTGGGGGAATGCAACAGTCTGCTTGATTTGAGATAGATCTATATCAATAGTCCTCTCGTACTCGGCATCCTGGTCAGCCTCATATACCTTAGGTGTACGGTTTGAGCGGGCTGATACATACTCGAGGGTAATCTCGTCGACAGGGAAGATGCCGTTCTTCGCGCCGCATTCTATAGCCATGTTCGCAATGCAGAGTCTGTCGCTCATAGAAATATTGCTGACTCCGTCCCCCACGAATTCCATCGATTTATAGAGAGCGCCATCAACTCCTATAAGCCCGATAATATGTAGAATCAAGTCTTTTCCGTAAACATTGTCCTGAAACTCGCCAGTAAGGTTAAATTTTATTGCGGGTGGGACCTTGAGCCACACTTTTCCTGTCGCCATTCCGGCCGCCATATCGGTTGAACCGACACCAGTGGAAAATGCGCCGAGGGCCCCATATGTACAGGTATGACTATCCGCTCCAATGACTAAGTCACCCGGGATCACCATGCCTTTTTCGGGGAGGAGAGCGTGCTCAATTCCCATCTCGCCAACGTCGAAGAAGTTGACAATACCTTTCTCACGTGAAAAGTCTCTGATCTGTTTTGAGTGTTCGGCAGCCTTGATATCCTTATTCGGTACAAAGTGATCGAGGACGAATACGACCTTGTTCTTGTCGTAGACCGATTCGCAGCCCGCTTTGTTGAACTCGTTTATTGCAACTGGAGCGGTTATGTCGTTTGCAAGTACGAGGTCTAAATCGGCCAATACTATCTGCCCGGCCTTTACGCTTTCCTCTCCGCAGTGGGCCGCTATTATTTTCTGAGTCATTGTCATGCCCATGAATAATTCCCCTCATTTCTCATCCATATTAAGCTTATATTCAAGTGAATCGACTAGCGCAGTAAAGCTCGCCTCAATAATATCCGACGATACACCGACAGTGGTCCAGGT
Source organism: Clostridiales bacterium (assembly GCA_012520195.1). Lineage (GTDB taxonomy): Bacteria > Bacillota > Clostridia > Oscillospirales > JAAYOS01 > JAAYOS01. The sequence continues at coordinate 13,683 of JAAYOS010000096.1, forward strand.
GCGTTTTCCATCTGTCGACTCAATGAGCACGCGTACGTATGAGTCTGTGGTGCGGCCAGTTTCCAATACACGGACCTTGTAGTCAATAAGGTGCACTTCGGAAAGGATGGGGTAGAAGGCTGTGAGAGCCTTTCTAAGTGCCTGGTCCAGCGCGTGGACAGGACCGTTGCCGACAGCTGCGGTTATCTCGTCGGTGCTGCCGACTTTGATTTTAATGACTGCATTAGAACTCATCTCTCCGTTGGCGACAGGGCTTTCGCTGTTAGCTCGGTACATACTAAGTTCGAAATGTGGCTTGAAGGAACCAATGACCTTTTTTGCAAGCAGTTCGAAGCTAGCGTCCGCTGTTTCAAATTGGTATCCGCCATACTCTAGCTCTTTGATTCTTTTTAAGATTTCAGCAGTTTCTGGACAGTCCTTTGTGAGGTGGGGGGCGATTTTCTTTAACTTTAGAAGGACAGCCTTTTTGCCCGATACCTCTGATAGTAGGAACTTCCGGCGGTTACCGACGAGTGTCGGGTCTACATGTTCAAAGGACTCCGAGAGCTTATCGACTCCGTCTATATGCATTCCGCCCTTATGTGCAAAGGCGCTTTCGCCCACATAGGGCTTATTATTCGGTACCGACATATTTGATATCTCAGCGATGGTCAATTCTGTTTCCATCAGCTTCTCTAGCTTGCAGTTTACGCAATCGTAGTCCGATTTGAGTTGGAGGTTAGGGATAATTATGGACAGATCGGCGTTGCCGCAGCGCTCCCCGATCCCTGTGAATGTTCCCTGGACATGACATGCTCCTGCTTCTACGGCCATGATGGTATTTGCAGTTGCACAACCTGAGTCGTTATGGCAATGGATGCCGATTCGCATGTCGGGAAACTCATCACAGACTGCCTTTGCTATCCGATAACAGTCTGCCGGGAGCATTCCGCCATTTGTGTCACAGAGGACCAATACGTCAGCACCTCCATCTGCAGCTGCGTGCAACGACTGCATAGCATAATCGGGGCTATTTTTGTATCCATCAAAGAAGTGTTCGGCGTCAAAGATGACCTCCTTACCCTTGGACTTGAAGAAACGTACAGTCTCTGTGATGCAGCTAATGTTTTCTTCAAAAGTTGTTCTAAGGATCTCGGTGACATGGAGGTCCCAGGACTTACCGAAGATGGCGACAACATCCGTGCCTGCATCGAGGAGAGACATCACATTTGCATCTTCTTCCACAGCAATTCCCTTACGCTTTGTACTGCCGAAGGCGACGAGTTTTGAGTTCTTCAGCTCAAGAGCCGCTGCCGACTTAAAAAACTCCATATCCTTTGGATTAGAGCCGGGATTTCCACCCTCGATGTAATGAACTCCAAAGTTATCAAGTGCACTGGCGATCTTCAACTTATCGGATACAGAGAATGAAATGCCCTCTGCCTGTGCCCCGTCACGGAGCGTCGTGTCAAATATCTCTAGCTTTCGCACCCATATCACCCCTCTTTAGTATCTTATTTATGCCATTGATATAAGCGAGAACACTGGACTCGATAATATTCGTTGACAGCCCTCTCCCTGTATATGTCGTTTCACCCGACTTGATTTTTACAACAACCTCGCCCAGTGCGTCTTTTCCTTCGGATACCGAATGTATTGAGTAGTCCTCAAGAGTACGGTGTGGTGCGACAACGAGCTTGTCGATAGCGTTGTAAGCGGCGTCTATGGGGCCGTGGCCGAGTGCGACATCCTCTATGATTTCATCGTTATATACCAAACTCATGACGCAGGTGCCCCGGGCTTCATTCGAAGTAAAGACCTCGAAGCGGTTGAGCTTGTAGTGCGAGTCGTTAGCTGCAATTTTATTGGTGATAAGCGCTACGATGTCATCATCACTTACGCTCTTCATATTGTCGCAGAGCTTTTTGAACTCGATGAACCGTTCGTTTATCTCCTCCTCACTAAGGGAGAAGCCGAGAGTCTTGATGCGATCGGCAAAGGCGTGTCGGCCACTGTGTTTACCGAGTACGAGCTTGTTTTCCGAAAGTCCAATCGACTCGGGAGTCATGATTTCGTAGGTTGTTGGTTCGGAGAGGACTCCGTGTTGGTGGATACCAGACTCGTGTGAGAACGCACCGGTTCCTACAATAGACTTGTTAGGTGGTGCGGCGACACCGATTATGCTGTAAACTAGCTTACTGGTTCTATAGATCTGCGTCGTATCCACTCTGGAGGATGCTTTGAAATAGTCCTTACGCGTGTTTAGCGCCATAACGATCTCTTCTAGTGCAGCATTTCCAGCTCGCTCGCCAATGCCGTTAACGGTACACTCAACTTGTGTAGCACCTGCTGTTACTGCTGCAAGTGAGTTGGCTACAGCCATGCCTAAATCATCGTGGCAGTGTACCGAGATGACAGTCTTGTCAATGCCGGAGACACGCTCCCTTAGTGTGCTAATAAGTCGACTCATCTCCTCCGGGGTTGTATAGCCTACCGTGTCCGGCACATTGATAATTGTTGCGCCGTTCTTTATCGCTGTCCCGAATACCTGTATCAGAAACTCAGGATCACTTCTTGTTGCATCCTGTGCAGAGAACTCAACATCTGGACACTTTTTTGCTGCATACGCGACCATGGCTGCAGTTCTTTCCAGCACCTGCTCGGGTGTCATCTTCATCATATAGCGCATGTGAACAGGCGACGTCGATATGAATGTATGGATCAAGGGCGAAGCGGCGTGGCGTACAGCTTCGTATGCCGCATCTATATCCTTTTCGGTGGTTCGTGCTAGTGAGGCAACAGTGCAATCCTTGATTTCTCGTGCAATTGCACTGATCGACTCAAAATCACCCGGCGAAGCAATAGCAAAGCCTGCCTCGATTACATCGACCTTCAGCCTCTCGAGATGGCGAGCCACCTCCAGCTTTTCGTTTAGATCCATGCTGCACCCGGGTGCTTGTTCTCCGTCGCGGAGAGTCGTGTCAAAAATCCTAATTGACGGTTTCATTTACGCATCCTCCTTTCATTAGTGTTAGAGCTCTACTTTGTTTACTCAACTATTGCGCCCTTCTCTGCAGAAGAGACGTAGCGCATATACCGGCCGATATAGCCGCCTAGCTTCTTCTTTGGCTTGATTGACATTTCCTTTTTCCGTGTTTCGAGCTCTTCCGGTGATATCTTTAGATCCAGCCTGTAATCGGGAATATTTATGGAAATAGTATCGCCATCCTTGACATAGGCAATATTACCACCGCTCTGGGCTTCGGGGGATATATGCCCAATAGCAGCCCCCCGAGTCGCACCGGAGAACCGGCCGTCTGTGACAAGTGCCACTTGCTTATCAAGCCCCATTCCGGCGATTGCGGATGTTGGGGAGAGCATCTCACGCATGCCCGGCCCTCCTGCAGGACCCTCGTACCTAATTACGATGACATCCCCGGGAGCGGCTTTGCCGGCGAATATGGCTTCGCTTGCCTCGTCCTCGCTGTCATAGACCCGGGCAGGGCCTTCGTGAACAAGCATTTCATCGCTGACGGCACTGCGCTTAACGACTGCACCGTTCGGTGCTAAAGAGCCGAAAAGTATTGCCAGGCCTCCTGTTTGGGAATAGGGATCATCGATGTCCCTGATGACAGCATTTGTAATTGGTTTAATGCCTTTGAGGTTCTCTGCAAGGGGCTTGCCTGTAACTGTTGTGGTCGCAGTATCGAGCAAATCCTTTTTGACAAGCTCACTCATTACTGCATATACTCCTCCGTCGGCGTACAGATCTTGCAGGTGGTGGGAGCCAGCTGGGGCCAGCTTGCAGAGATTAGGTGTTCTCTGTGAGACTTCGTTTACCAGCGTCAGGCTGAATGGCACATCTGCTTCATGTGCAATGGCTGCAAGGTGCAGAACGGTATTTGTTGAGCAGCCTATAGCCATATCGACAGTAAGGGCATTCATAAAAGATCGCTCGGTGAGTATGTCCAAAGGCCTAATGTTACTACTCAAAAGCTCCATAATCTTTACGCCACTGTCAAAGGCAAGACGTGTACGGGCTGCATAGACAGCAGGGATAGAGCCATTACCTGGTAGTGCCATGCCTATTGCCTCCAGCAAGCAGTTCATGGAGTTGGCGGTAAACATACCGGAACAGGAACCGCACCCCGGACAGGCGTTATCCTCGTAATATTTTAACTCTTCGTCGCTGCACTTCCCGACAGAGTATGCCCCGACCGCTTCGAAGACGCTGTTTAGGTCCATCGGGTTTCCAAGTCTGTCATTGATGGAGAGCATCGGTCCTCCCGAGACAAAGATGGACGGAAGGTTGAGCCTAGCACTTGCCATTAACATTCCGGGGACGATTTTGTCACAGTTTGGAATGAACACTAGTGCGTCGAAGCTGTGGGCCCGTACCATACACTCGATGGTGTCAGCGATTAGTTCACGTGAAGCTAGAGAGTACTTCATGCCCTCATGCCCCATGGCAATGCCGTCGCATACTCCGATAGTGTTAAATTCAACCGGTGTACCGCCTGCAGAGAGGACACCATCTTTGACAGCCCGCGCTACTGACTGCAGATGGATGTGACCGGGCACGATCTCATTAAAGGAGTTTACGATACCGATGATAGGTCTATCGATCTGACCGTCAGTCATCCCGGTCGCTTTCAGTAGAGAACGGTGCGGGGCGCGGCTGACGCCTTTTTTTATCTGATCGCTGTTCATCACTGTATAATCCTTTCCTAGTGGTTTTGGCGAGACAGGTTGTTTCGATCCTCTGTCTTGCCCGGGAGCTTTTGGTGATTGTCCTGATTTACTCTGACTTGGACTTGTTTTGCCAGCTCATCTGAGCGCGGAGCTTTTCTCCTGTCTTCTCGATCAAGTGATTAGTCTCCTGACGGCGCCGTGCCATGAAGTTAGGTCTGTTAGCCTGGTTTTCCAAAATCCAGGTGCGTGCAAACGTACCGTCCTGTATCTCGCTGAGGACCTTGCGCATCTCATTGCGTGTCTCATCGGTGATGATGCGTTTACCGACGCTGTAATCGCCGAATTCGGCGGTGTCGCTGATGGAATAGCGCATATAGGACAGACCGCCCTCGACTGCCAGGTCGATGATAAGTTTCATTTCGTGTAGGCACTCAAAGTATGCGCTTTCGGGCTGATAGCCCGCTTCCACAAGGGTGTCGAAACCTGCCTTGATCAGTTCGGTGACGCCGCCACACAGGACGCACTGTTCACCAAAAAGGTCTGTCTCGGTCTCCTCTTGGAAGGTCGTCTCAAGAATGCCGCCGCGAGCACCGCCAATTCCATATGCATAAGCCAGTGCTAGGTCTCGTGCACTTCCTGAGGCGTCCTGATAGACAGCAATTAGGCAGGGGACGCCCCGTCCTTCCAGATACTGGCTTCTGACTGTGTGACCAGGACCCTTTGGTGCTATCATAATTACATCGATATTTTCAGGTGGGACGATCTGACCGTAATGGATATTAAAGCCGTGTGCAAATGCAAGTGCGGCACCGTTCTTGAGATTTGGAGCAATATCGTTCTTGTAGAGTGATGCCTGCTTTTCGTCGTTGACGAGAATCATTACGATGTCGGCCTGTTTCACAGCATCAGCAGTAACCATTACTCTCAAGCCTGCGGCCTCCGCCTTTTCGATGGATTTTGAGCCCTCGTAAAGACCGACAATAACATCCGCGCCGCTGTCCTTGAGGTTTAGTGCATGGGCATGCCCCTGGCTTCCATAGCCGACTACTGCAATTGTCTTACCTTTCAGTACGTTGAAATCGCAGTCCTTTTCATAAAACAGATTTGCCATTTTAGTACCTCCTCATATAATCTCCTATTTGTTGTGGATAGTGAATGTGAATACTCAGTTCTCTTCGTCATTGATAGGGTCGTCATCATCCTTCAGGCAGTAGGTGTTTCTGCCTATCGCCGTGGGGCCGGTCCGGGCCATCTCAATTATGCTATATTGAGATATAAACTCCAGAAAGGCATTGAGTTTGGGAGTCTCACCGGTTATCTCGATGGACATAGAGCTAGTGGACAGATCTACAACATTTGCCCTGTAAGTGTTTACAGCTTCCATAAGCTCTGGCAGCATACCCTTTTCAAGTCTGACCTTGACTAGCATGAGCTCTCGAACGACGATCTTTTCCGAATCCATGAGCTGGACCTTGTGTACATCCTGGAGCTTCTGCAGCTGCTTTGAGATCTGGTCCTTCATGCGGTCGTCACCCCAGGATACTATTGTCATACGGGAGATTTTGGGGTCATTGGTCGTGCCCACAGTCAGGCTGTCGATGTTAAAGGCGCGCCGCGAGAAGAGTGAGGAAACACGCGTCAGTACACCGGAGTGGTTGTTGACAAGAAGCGAGACAATAAACTGTTGGCTTTGCATTCTTCGGCCTCCTTACTTCAAAATAATGTCGTTGATACTGCCTCCGGGGGGGATCATCGGCAGCACTCGCATATCATTATCGATGCGGCAATGTATCAATGCCGGTCCATCACATTGGTACGCTTTCTCAAGGCACTGTCCATACTCCTCAACTGTCTCGGCGTAGAAGCCTGCTGCACCAAAAGCTTCTGCAAGCTTTACATAGTCTGTTTGACGCTCGAGGGAAGTCTGTGAATATCGCCCGTCAAAAAATAGCTTTTGCCACTGCCTTACCATACCGAGAGCGTTGTTGTCGAGCATTACTATAACAATGGGGAGCTTATTGGATACAGCGGTGGCCAGTTCATTCATGTTCATATGAAAGCTGCCGTCGCTTGTAAAAAGAAGTGTACGGGCATTGCCCCTGCCTATGCTTGCTCCGACAGCAGCACCCATTCCAAAGCCCATTGTTCCAAGCCCTCCGCTAGTAATGAAGGTTCTGGGTTTTGTAAAACGGTAGTATTGAGTCGTCCACATCTGGTGCTGTCCAACATCGGTGCAGACAACGTTTTTCCCGTTTTTGACACAAGCCCCTTCGATAATTGACTGAGGTGTCAGTGCTCTCGGATCCATTTCCAGGCTGTTGTCGGGATGCTCTTTAATGTACCGGATACGCTCCATCCACTCAGGGTGGGAGTATGTCTCAATTGTACTGTTGAGAGCTTGCAGGATTGTTTTCGTATCCCCTATAAGAGCGGTCGTAACATCAATGTTCTTATTGATTTCGGCTGGGTCGATATCGATCTGGATGACCTTTCTATCCTTGGTAAACTCAGACTTGTTACCGGTTGCCCTATCCGAAAAACGTACCCCAACTGCTATAAGGAGGTCACACTCATAAAGCGCTTTAGTAGCCCCATAACGGCCGTGCATACCAACCATGCCCAGAAAGCGCGGATGGCTGTACGGAACTGTTGAAAGGCCCATGATGGAGAGCCCGATAGGGGCGTCAACCTTGTCAGCTAGCCTCATCAGCTCCTCAGAAGCATGGGCGCCGACGACCCCGCCTCCGCAATAGATATATGGCCTTTTTGCTTTACTGATCAATAAAGCTGCCTGATTTAGCATATCCTCATTGACCTGCGGGGCTTTTTTCGAAGAAACATTGTTCGAGGGCGGTTCGTATTCGGCCGACCCGATCTGAACATCTTTCGGAATGTCGACAAGGACAGGTCCCGGTCTTCCGGATTGGGCAAGATGGAAGGCTTCGCGGAGAGTGTCTGCGAGAACTGATACATCCTTAACAAGATAGTTGTGCTTTGTAATGGGCATTGTGATGCCTGTGATGTCTACCTCCTGGAAGCTGTCGCGGCCAAGTAGGTCGGTAGAGACATTGCCCGTGATGGCGACAAGGGGGACACTGTCAAGATAGGCATTTGCGATGCCTGTCACAAGGTTTGTCGCACCGGGACCGGAAGTGGCAAACACAACGCCTGTTTTGCCTGTTGCGCGCGCATATCCGTCAGCCGCATGACATGCGCCCTGCTCGTGGCAGGTCGTGTAGTGAACGATCGAATCACTGTTTTTGTAGAGCTCGTCGTAGATGTAGAGCACAGCACCTCCGGGATAACCGAATACCGTATCCACACCCTGTTCGAGTAGTACCTTAACTAGAATTTGCGCCCCTGTGAGCATCATGATCTCAGTCCTCCTTTGGTATGTTGTAGATAGTGGGAAATAATAGAAAAAGCCCTGCAGTTTTCACTGCAGGGCATCCGTTTTGCTTATGGGTAGTTATACTTTGCCTTCGTTTGCAGCGAAGTCTTTATTAACATGACAAGGTACCCGGACAATAAGGCCGAGTACAAGCACGATAATAATTATGACTTCAGTGTAATACTGTGCTGCCACGATAAAAGCTCCTTGCTTTAGGTGATTTTGTAGATACTACCACGTGCTAAATTGATTGTCAATACAAAATATGCAAATGTTTAAATAATGATACATGTTTGTTGCTGTTGAATAGTAATGAGAAGCTCCAGCTGCATGAATTTGTCATACTTATAAAGCAATTGACTTTTGGACTAGTTGGACTAGTTTGTCTTTATCGCTATCTTCCACTTCCCGGAGTTGAATCTTATCAGGATAAGTAGTGAGCGAACCGCTTGGTCACAGACGAGGGCAATCCACGCACCATAGAGACCCAGATCAAACACTTTGACAAGTAGCAGTGCAAGACCGGGACGTATTAGGAGCACTGTTAAAAAGGATATAACAGCTGTTGCTCTTGTGTCGCCGGCTCCTCTCAAGGCACCGGAGAGTATAAACTGAGATGACTGCAGCGGTTGAACGAGCGCAACAAACATCAGTATGTTCTTACCCGTTGAGATGACGATTGCTTCTTTACTGTACAGGCCGACAATCAGTTCTCCAAAGAAGAAGAAGGTCAGTGCCAATAGAATCGAAACACTCATGCCGAGACGCCTTGTACGGCTGCTGTATGCCTGCGCCATATCCGGTCTCTTCTTTCCAAGACTCTGCCCGACAAGTGAAGTGGCTGAAACAGCAAACGCATTGCCGTTCATAAAGGACAAGGCTTGGATATTCATGCAAATGTTGTGTATAGCAAATGAGACTGTTCCGAGGGAGGCAACTGTTTTCGCGAATATGATCATACCGGCGCGCATAACCATCTGCTCTCCCATTGCGGGTAGACCTATCCTGAATATGCCTTTCATAGTCTCCCAGTGGGGCCTAAATTTCTCTCGGATGTCCAACTTCAGGTAGTGATTTCCGCGGATGACAGTAGTGAAAGCTAAAACCATAGCAGTAAACTGTCCAATTATCGTTGCAAGTGAGGCTCCTGCAATTTCCATTCTCGGGAAGCCGAAGCGTCCCTCGATAAGAAGGAAGTTCAATAAGACGTTGACGACGTTTGAAATGAGGTTGTATACCATTGCGACTCTGGTGCTTCCTACTCCACGGAGAGTAGCGGTTACAGTGCTTGTTAGTGCTAGACCCACAAAACCGATCATCTGTATTCGGAGATACTGGGTACCTGCAATAAGAGTCCTCTGCTCGGCTGCACCCATAAAACTTACTAGCTGTTCTGCAAACACATATCCGAGTACGGAGGCGATTGAGGATAGCACAAGAGTGAGGATCAAGGCTTGCCGGAGAATCAGGTGCGCCCGCTTCTGATTTCCCTGTCCTTTTGCCCGTGCGACGAGAGCGGTAGCACCGACATTCATAGACATAAATAAGGACATGAGCAGAAATTTCGGCTGAGTTGTTAGACCGACAGATGAAATAGCCCAAGACCCTAGATTACCTACCATCATCATATCGGCCATGGATGCAAGTTGTGTAAGAATGAACTCTATGAAGGACGGCCAGGCGATGTGTATAACATCCTTATAGAGCATCTTCGAACTTACGCCAGGTGGTAGCGTTTTGGTTACACGGTCATGTTTGCCGTAGTCTTCTCCCGAATCGCCACCACCATCAGGTACTAAGTCCAGTGCCATGACATGCACGTTTTCGGCTTTTGCCGACTCTTTTCTTTCGGGATTCATTTTTATCATTCCTGTCTTATGAATTACATACTCCACCATTATAACACTAAAATGATCAAAATCCAATAACCTAAGTTTGTAAACTTATTAGATTCAAAATGCCCTATGAAAACGATTAAAAACAAAGATAATTGGTACAAATGACGCCCGATTATACGCCGTCCACAGTGATGTTTTTCACTTGTAATGGGCGTGATGCTATGGTAATATTATGAAGAAGAAAATGAAGACAGGGGTGGCTTGTGTGACGTTATTTGCATCTGATTACAGGAGAATGGCCCGAGAGATATTGAGGGGAAACTGGGCATTAGCTGTGGGTGTCGGGTTTGTAGCAGGCCTACTCGGTGCAGATATTTCCGGAGGCCTTCCGGGCGGTTCATCGGGCAGGGCAGCTAGTGAAAACGGTGTTCACAATAGTCTCGACCAACTGTTTCCCATAGAATTCCTGCATTTCCTACGCCCTTTCCTATTCGGAATCGGGACAATCCTCCTTGTCTGGGTAATTATTAACATCGTCATAGGCGGCGCTATCACGTTGGGATATGCGAAGTTTAATCTAGAATTAGCCGACCGTAGAAGCCCGAACTTTGAAACCCTGTTTTCGCAACTTTACAGGCTTGGTGCAGGATTCTGTATGCAGCTTCTGCGCGGATTATATACCTTTCTGTGGGCACTACTGTTTATTATTCCGGGTATCGTTGCAAATATCAGTTACGCAATGACTCCGTATATTATGGCGGACCACCCCGAATATGGTGCAAACGAGGCCATAGGCATCTCCAAAAGGCTTATGTACGGACACAAATGGCGTTACTTCTGTTTGCAATTGAGCTTCATTGGCTGGGCATTTCTCTGCGTACTCACATTCGGTATCGGATTTCTCTGGCTAAACCCCTATAGAGAAGCAGCGAATGCGGCATTCTACCGCAGCATAGGTGGAAGGTAAGGCAGGTAAGGAGGTAAAACATGTCGAAACCTATCAAGGAGTTAACAATAAGCACGGCAAATTCCATTAAGTATGTTTTATGCGACATCGACGATACGCTTACTACAGGGGGCAAGCTTACGGCTGAAGCATACAGCGCACTGTGGGAACTACACAACGCTGGTATCCCCGTTGTGCCTGTCACCGGGAGACCTGCTGGATGGTGTGACATGATTATCCGCGAGTGGCCTGTAAGTGGTGTTGTGGGAGAAAACGGTGCTTTCGCTTTCTATATGTCGGGCGGACATGTGCAGACACTCCTGCACCCTGAAACAGTTACTGACGCACAGGCCAGATTGGAGAAAGTGAGAGATCGAGTTCTCAGTGAGGTGGAGGGAAGCAGGGTGGCCCGCGACCAGTTTTCACGCATATATGACCTTGCTATAGATTTCCGTGAGGATCCGCCGTATCTGACGTACGATGATGCAAAGCGTATTAGAGATATATGTGTTTCGATGGGCGCTGAGGCAAAAATCAGCTCGATCCATGTAAACACGTGGTTTGGGAACTATGATAAGTTGAGCATGTCTTTGATGCTGCTAAAGGACGTGTTTGGTGAACAGGACCCTGAATCTTCCTCGATATTCTTTGGGGACTCACCCAATGATGAGCCGATGTTTGAACACTTTCCGATTACCTGCGCTGTGGCAAATATCCTACCGTTTATGGATGAGATCAAATATCCTCCTACATACATAACAGAGGCTGAGGGGGGAGCAGGATTTACCGAAGCGGTGCGGCTGATACTGTTAAAACGGGGTTGAGCGAATGCTCCATTGCTACCCGAGAAAATAGACCCATGAGAGGCGAATGATGACCGCCATACTGGGTGCGCGGAGCTAGGACCGCAGAGTTTGCGCAAAATCTTGAGCAATGTGTACCTCTGCACGAAAAATCACGGTTTCTGCGCAGAATTTTGAGTTGTGTGTGGATTCACTCGGGGTGATATATCGTACAATGCATATTCCATAACGTATACCGCATAAATGAGCCGATTTCCTCTTCGCCGTTCACACATTACTTCGATTTCTGCGCATTTTTCGCATTATTTGTCTCTTCCTCTTTGCAGAGAATGCGACTGACCCTGATAGACCGCATATTTTCGCATCTGACCGCATATTTTCACATCGCATTTCCGCATTATATCTTATGGCATATAGCACTGCCCGGGTAACGCTTGACTTGCTTGACAAAGCTTAGGCGACTTTATATAATTATTGATACAAGTTATGAACGTTCATATGACTGACGGAAGTGGAGCACCACATGGAGTATGAACTTGAAAAGCCGACCGTCTGGGCAGTGATATGCACCGGATGGTTTTTCCTTTGGAAGTAAAAATCGATGTGAGGAGGATTTCTTCAGATGGACACCAATATGGATACCAATATGAACACCATGATGAATGCCAATGAAGAGAAGCTCGCGAAAAACGCTTACCCCGGTAGGGGCATAGTCGTAGGTATGACTCCCGATTTACGTAACCTGGTTCAGGTTTACTGGATCATGGGAAGAAGCGAGAACAGCAGAAACAGGGTTTTTGTGCGGGAAGGGGATGAGGTTAAGACCCGAGCCTTCATCGAGAGCAAAATGACAGATCCCTCTTTGATTATCTATTACCCTGTGCGCACGGTGAATAATGTACATATAGTTACGAATGGAGACCAGACTGATACCATCGCCAGGTACATATCAGAAGGTAAAAGCTTTGAGGAGGCTCTTCTCACTCGACAATATGAGCCGGACGCACCAAATTATACTCCGAGGATATCTGCAGCCATTCTATACAAAGGGGATAGTTCCTCCTTCGTGATGTCAATTCTAAGCACCGTAGAAAATAATCCATCGGAAGAAAAGAAAGCTTTCTTTACATCAAGGACGTTTACACCGGGTGAAGGGAAATGCATTCACACCTATAAGGGAGACGGGAATCCACTGCCCTCATTCGAAGGAGTCCCATATACTGTTACAGTTGGCAATAACATTGAAGAGACTGCGAGACGGTACTGGGATATGCTGAACCAGGAGAATAGAGTGGCACTGTTGGTCAAGCATATCAATGTTGAAAATGGGAATGTCGATATACACATTATAAACAGGCACGCATAATAAACAGGCA
>JAAYOS010000097.1 GCA_012520195.1 Clostridiales bacterium
CAATATTCGATACAACGATTGTAACCAGACCATCGTCGGGGAGTTGACGAAACGCACCCACAACATGTAAAGTATATATTGGTGTCACCCACTGAAAAATATTATTACGAATACTAAGGAGAGTTCAATGGCAGAAAGAAAACTAGATAAAGTGCTTGGCATCAGAACTACGGGTATAAGAGAATGGAAGGATGATAATATTGATTATAGCCGCTATGAACCAACCCCCTACAAAGCGTTAGAAATACTATCTGCGAATTACAAGTTTCGAGGCGTTAACAGAGTCGTGGATTTCGGGTGTGGTCGCGGCAGAGTGGCATTTTATTTGCATAATCGCTTTCATCTACCGGTGACGGGAATAGAAGCAAACTGCAAGACATATGAAGAAGCACTTGAAAACAAAGCGGTCTATAGATTAAAGGCAAAGCACATACCTGCACCCATAAAGTTCAAGTATGGCCTTGCCCAACATTATAAGATCGATAAGACAGATAACTGTTTTTACTTCTTCAATCCATTCACAGTACAAATTTTTAAGAAGGTTGTAAACAACATTCTGAGTTCTGTAGAAAAGGACCCGAGAACGGTCGATTTGATTATCTATTATCCATTACCGGAGTATAAAGAGTATCTTAGGACTACGCCCTTCAATATAATGAATAAATTCAAGGTACCGGGTGCTACTGATAATAAAGAGAAGATCATTATATATCGCTTAAGAAAAGAGGATATTGAAGCGGTCACAGATGAGTGCATAAACTATTGATTCAAGGAGAATTCGATGACAGAACGAAAAAGAGATGAATTGCTAGGTATTAGAACTGCTGGAACGAGGGATTGGAATTACGATATTACACAATACTACCGATATGAGCCGACATCATACGAGGCTCTAGATACACTGTCGGAAAATTATAAGTTTGATGGTGTAAATAGAGTCGTGGATTTTGGATGTGGTAGGGGCAGAGTAGCATTTTATCTACATAATCGTTTTCGTCTGCCGGTTACAGGGATAGAAGCAAATTCAATAACATATGAAGAAGCTCTTGAAAATCTAACATCGTACAGGTTTAAGGCAAATCATATCCCAGCACCTATCGAGTTCAAGCTTGGCCTTGCTCAGCACTACACGATCGATAAAGCAGACGACTGTTTTTACTTTTTTAATCCATTCTCAGTGCACATATTTGGCAAAGTGGTAAACAACATTTTGAGATCTGTTACAAGGGACAAAAGAATGGTGAATCTGATCCTTTATTACCCTTTTCCCGACTATATAGATTATTTGAGAATCAAGCCCTTTACAGTGGTAAAGGAAATTGAGGTTCCTAATACGATCGATATTAGGGAGAAGTTTCTAATATATCGGTTGAGTGAAGAGGATATTTAGGTCCAGTCTTGAACACAAGGGGTCGTGGGTTTTCCATCTATCATATCAATCAACATTTTTACCGCTTTCTCGCCGAGTACACCCTTAGGGTGGGGAAGGGAATAAAAATCAAAATCCTGGCCTATAAACAGAGAAATTGCATTGTCGAAACTGATCAGAGAGGTTACTGAGTAACCCAAATCAGACAAAAGAATCGGAGCCAATTGCGTTGCAATCTCATCGTTATAGCAGACCATGCCAGTGCAACTAGTCAGTATGCTCTCAAGAATACTGTTGTTGCTCAAGAAATCGAATTTCGTTTCGGTGTTATACCAAATAATATTCGTGTCATCAAAATCAGGACAATTTGCAATTAGATAATCTAGGAAACCGCTGTAACGGTTCACACCTTGCTGGTCATCACACTTGAAGATGCCAGCAATTTTTTTATGCCCTTTTTCCATCAACAACTTGGCAGCTTTCATACCGCCATTATAGTCATCCATAGTGACCGAGCAGATATTTTTGTGCGAAAGGCCCGAGGGATAACCATTGATAAATACGATTGGAGTCTTGTCGGCGATTTCGGAAAAGAGATCTATGTTTGGACAGGGAAGAGCAGTTTTGGTTCCCTCAAAAATTACACCATCCCAATCAGAAGAGAGCAAATTGTTGATTATCCGCCGTTCCGCAACAAGGCTGTTGTTTGTGGCAAAAAGGCTTATTGTATATCCTGAAGCGGTAGCGGTCTTTTCTATTGCACGAAGAATAGAGGGGAAAATGTAACTACTAATGTAAGTCACTACGACAGCGATGCGCATAGTACTCATGCGTGGATAGGATTGGTATTTAACATATGAGCCGCTTCCTTGAATTCGGCGAATATACTTCTGCTCTTCTAATAGACGCAGAGCGCTTCGAACTGTAAAACGGCTAACCCCATACTGCTCAGAAATCTCACCTTCGGTAGGTAACTTTGAACCATATGGATAGTGCCCCGATACGATCTGAGATTTTATTTCTTCGAAAAGGATTCTGTACTTAATCTTAGTAGACATTGCTCCTCCAACCTTACCTTATTAGTATGAAAAAACTAAACTCGGCCGCCAAACACAAACACTATATACCATTTTTAATTACAAAACAATACAAAAACTCAAATAAGCAATACAAATTATAAAAAATTTGCAAATCCCGTACAACTTGTCGTCATACTGAACAAATAGCGGTGTGCGATACTATAAAAAATGCTGAAATTGTAATTGGGGCAATGATTAGGGTTGACAAAGACATAGTAAATGTATAGCATTTGTTATGAACAAGAGACCGCATTAGTGTGGCAAACACGAAAAACAACAAAGATGTCATGAAAAAGAATACAAAAGGCACAAGTTGTTATGCTTACGGCCTTTACACAGTAGAGTCGTGTATTGGGTCTGGACAAGCTTGTCAGAAGAGCTTGTTTGACCAGCGCAGAAGACCGAGCTTAGATGGCGATTGCCATTTAGCTATACATATGGCGTAAAAATAAGGAGGTTGCAAAAATGTTAAGGTATGCATTTCGCAGAATATTGCTAATGATACCTGTCTTAATCGGTGTAACATTTCTAATCTTTCTCTTGCAATCATTTACCCCCGGAGATCCGGCTTCGCTTGTTCTTGGGCACGATGCAGAAGAACAGGAGAAATTTGAATGGAGAGAAAAGTATAACCTGAACGACTCTATCGTTGTACAGTATGTTAAGTACATGTCGGGGGTTGTAAGGGGAGATTTTGGCGTTTCGTACAGAACGAATAAGAATGTTACACTCGCCATATTGGAGCGTTGGCCTACCACATTCCTGGTAGCAATTCAGTGAGCTTAGGCAAAACATGCAGTTTATCTTTCAGGACCCGTTTTCTTCTCTCAATCCGAGAATGACAGTGTTTCAGACGATTGCAGAACCACTTATGATTGCTAGAAAGCGCCTAAACTTGAGTTGCTATTAACTGGAAGCAGATAGTTGACGTTGCATGGGGCCCGCTTGGTGCTTATCCTCAGACCATTCTTGCCCGTACCTTCGAATATCAGAAGGATATCAGCGATTGGTGGAGTGGTTGGTATAATCCTGCAAAGGCAGAAGAATATATGGCAAAGACCGATTATGCTGG
>JAAYOS010000098.1 GCA_012520195.1 Clostridiales bacterium
GGAATCTGGGCTAAATGCCCATCCTGAAGTTGCTAAGGAGTATGAAAATCTCAAATTGTCCCTCTGGAAACCGTTTGAATATGACCGTGACGGATATACAATGATGAAAACAGATTTTGTTCAGAAATATACAAAGATGGCAGTTGAAAAGTATGGCCAAGGGAAATACTGATGGCGAAAGTTGGACAAGCATATATCAGCATAAGGAGTAAGCTTAACTAGAGCAGCACAAACCCATAAACAATGACTTACAACAATAAGGAAGTTGTGTTAAAAGCGATATGCTTCGATAAGGAGTGGATGATATGTCGACCAATGAAAATATTATGCTTGAATTTTACAGCCTGGGAAAAGAAGATAGTCGTGCTACTTTATCGCGGTCATCTAGCCTTGAGTTTTATTACACGAAAAAGCACTTAGAAGGACTGATAGAGCTAACAGACAGAGTGCTTGAAGTTGGCTGTGCTACCGGACATTATGGTATGTACTATTCTGATAAATGTAAGGAGTATGTAGGGGTTGACCTCGTTCCTTTACACATAGAACTATTCAAGAAAAGAATTAGCGACAGTAAATTGAGTAATGTTTCTTGCTCGGTTGGAGACGCTACTAACTTGGAAGGGATATCAGATAATAGCTTTGATGTTGTACTGTGTCTTGGGCCGATGTATCATCTACCACAGGAGGAGAGAGAATTAGTATTTGCTGAATGCACAAGGGTATGTAAAAGTGGAGGCGTTCTTGCTTTTGCCTATATCAACAAGATAGGTGCCTATGCAGGTGCATGCATTTTAGATAATCGTTACCCTAACGACCATGCAAATAAATGTGTTTTAGAAAACGGTACCGATGATTTGAGGTCAGAAACATTTTTCTTTTCTACACCGGAGGAAATGAACGAAAATGCAGCAAAGCATGGGCTAAGCAAAATCAAAAATCTAGGTACCGACTTTTTTGTCACCATGGGCGTTGTAGACTCCATGAGTGATGAGCAATTCGAAATTATGCGACCGCTTTATGATCAGATGACAAGTCATGAGAGTTGTGCGGGCATGTCGAATCACGCTTTGCTTGTATGCAGAAAATGAGCACCATACATAGTATGCGAATCCTGAGAGGTTGAACGTACAGATGAACTTAAGGGTAGACGAAGTGATGTTTTTAGGAGGAAAATAATGACCGTAGTGTTGATTAAGGATGACAAAGAAAAGCAAGCGATAGCACGTGACATTCTTGAGGGTCTTCCGGAGTGGTTTGGTATTCCGGAAGCTAGAGAGGACTATATACGTAATAGCGTAGGGAAGCTCTTTTTTTGCGCTCTTGATGAGGACAAGCCAATAGGGTTTGTGTACATAACGCAAACAGGGGAGGATACCGTTGAGCTTGCAGTTATTGGCGTCCTAAAGGAATATCACAGAAAAGGCGTAGGGAGAAGGCTGTTCGAAGAGGCTAAAACAGCTGCCTTGAAGAAAGGGTACTCTTTCATTCAGGTAAAGACAGTACAGATGGGTGTATACGAAGATTATGACAAAACGAACATGTTTTATAAGTCATTGGGATTCAAGGAGTTTGAGGTGTTTCCAACCTTGTGGGGAGAGTCAAACCCATGCCAGATATATGTACTTGCTTTAGGATAAAAAGTGTTGACATTGACGTTGCGTAATAGTTTATAGTTGTTTCTAGAGGAGGTGATGATTTGAGTACACAGTCAATACATTAGCAAAGCTTGCAGGAGTTAGCACTAGGACCTTGAGGTACTATGACGAGATTGATTTGCTGAAACCTGCCAGAGTGAGTTCAAACGGTTATAGAGTTTACGGGCAAAAGGAGATTGATCGACTGCAGCAAATAATGCTATACAGGGAGTTAGGTGTACCGTTGGAGGATATTAAGAATATCCTTGGTGCAAAAAACTTTGATGGAGAAAAAGCACTCCGAAATCATCTCGCAGCTCTACGTGGTAGGAGAGAGCAAATCGATCTACTTATTAGAAACGTAGAGAAAACTATTAAGGCTTTGAGAGGAGAAATAACTATGAGCAACAAAGAGCAATTTGACGGCTTTGGCCAAAAACTTGTTGAAGAAAATGAGCGCAGATACGGCAAAGAGATCCGTGAGAAATATGGCGATGAAGCGGTTGAACGCTCAAATGCAAAAGTCAGCGGCATGACGAAAGAGCAGTATGCAGAAGTGGAGAAACTGTCTCAAGAACTAAATGATATGCTAAGAGCTGCGACAGAGCAGGGAGACCCTTCCAGTGAGCTTGCGCAGGCGGTATGCGAAAAGCACAAACAGTGGCTTTGCTATTATTGGGATAGTTACAGTAAAGAGGCCCATCTGGGAGTCGCTCAGATGTATGTAGATGACCCCCGCTTTACAGAATACTACGACAATATAGCAGAAGGAGCTGCTGTATTCCTGCGTGATGCACTGCAGATTTATTGCAGATAGTATAAATCTGTATAACAAAAACGTATCACAAGTGGGCATGCGTCTATAGAGGAGATAAACTATTGGGGCGTGCCCACGATGGTTTTGGGCAACTTTCGAGGAGGGAGCTCTCTTGTTTAATAATGGAGAAAGCCGGTTTTAGTAAAGTGACGGAAGCGGATCGGAATGGCGCCCTGCCGTTATCATCGTAACATGGTTTATTAGGCATTAAGGTAGGATACGAATCTGGAGAGGAGAATACTTTGTCCAGAAAAAAAGTGGCTAAGTACATTGCTTTTATATTTATAATAGGGATGTTGCTTTCTCTAATGTCACGCAATAGTATGCTGACAACAGAACAAGTTTTGCATAGTATTTATGGTGATAGATTTTATGTTGATAATGGAGATTTTATTTATCAAACCGATATAATGGTACGTTCCGGTAAGCCGTTAATAATCACACTTGAGGGAACCCCTGAAGAGAGTATTTATTGTGACTTGCCTTTTGGGTTAGAGTTAATTGATATATGTGTGATTGACAGGACAGATGAGCTTAGGGGAAAGCAAAAGGCTGTTTTTCAGATAATAAATCATGGATCAACCTTGCTCACCACTGATGGTAGTTTATATATAGAGCAAAAGATTAATGGCAAATGGTATCGTTGTATGGGAGTTGGAGCTACTGCTGGAATCAAACATCTTGAGCCTGGTGAATCTATGCAAATAGGAGCTGTTCTAGCTTATAGAGATACATTTAACAGCTTTGTTCCTGGCCATTATCGTGCGGTAAAGAAGATCTATTCCAATAAATATATAATATGTGAATTTGAACTGAGAAGTATGGGATCTTAGTTATTATGGAGTGGAGCTCAATGAAAGACTTCATCGAATGATAACGGATGGCGCAGCAGATTGTGTCCGCTGTGGAGCATAACATTATACAATCTACATATAATTCATTGATAAATTGTCAGAGTGCACAAAGCTCGACTAGGCGTTTTGTTGAGTATCATTATTGTTGTGGCACAAAGCAAATGTTAAGATAATAACAGGTATGCTTTAGGCTGGAGCGCTGTGCATATATATCACGTACTCGTTGCTCAAATGAGTTAAAGAGAGGTGTATAAATTGAAAACATAATCTGAGTTAAGTAATTTAGAGTAACGCGACTGAAATGAGTTTCGCACTGTTCGACATCAAAAAATGTGCAGGGTATGGGAAATTATCGCCCAATACCCGGCAACCATGGAATTTATTCAAGGTACAGAGAAAAATATTGATAAGAAGGGGATTTACTTTGAAAAAAGTCTTGTAAAACAGTCAAAATTCTGGCTAATTATTGCCCTTGTATTATGTCTAATCAGCATGGTTGGGGCCTCGATAGCACAGACTTCCGGTGGAGCAGTCAGAGTAGAGAACATAAGAATTGTGACGCAAGAAGGCGCTGTAGTAACCGGGCAAATATACATACCAAGAAAGGCAACTCCTGAAAATCCGCTTCCCTTGATCGTTTGTCAGCATGGTAGCTTCAACAATTATCAAATGCAAGATTTGAACATGGTTGAGCTTTCACGTAGAGGATTTGTCGTGATTTCTTCTGATGCCTACCGTCATGGATCATCAAGTGTAAATGCAAGAAACGGCTTTGGCAGTATGTGGGCAATCATTGATTATGCACGCGCTTCCATGGACTTCATACAAAAAGATAACATTGGGTTAACTGGACACTCTATGGGCGGTATGTTTGCCTTACTTACATATTATCATTATGCTGATCTGGAAGCTCAGGGAATGGGCGATAGTCCGATTACAGCAATACTTGAAGTCGGATTCGATCCTACAATGACAATGGGCTTCCCGGTTGAGGCCCCCGAAAAGAATAAGGTAAACTGGGGTATTATCGCTGCAAAATACGATGAGTGGTTCTTCAAGTCCCCTGATGTTGGCGGAGATCCGCGGAGGCTCTTAGAGAGTGACGAAGCAAGAGACTTTATTAACCAGCTTGAGGAGTTCAACATTACAGGTAATATTGAAAACCATAAGGTCTACAAAGGTACTATTGATGGTGAAGAGGTTATCCGAGTAATATATCAGAATCCAGAAATACATCCCAAGAATCACTTCTCGATGATGGCGGCAGCTGAAGCTTCTTCCTTCTTTTATGAAGCAATGGGCGTTCCTTCCGGGTATCCATATTTAGATCCTAATAACCAAATTTGGGTGTGGAAAGAGTTCTTTAATTGCCTAGGGCTCATAGGGATTCTGATGTTCCTATTCCCGTTTGCGGCAGTTATTATGGATAACGTCCCTTACTTTTCAGATTTGAAAGCCAGTACCCCACCGCCTTATGCGCCTGCGCTCAAGACTGCAAGGAGTAAAGTGGTATATTGGATAACATATCTAGTAAATCTTGCAATACCTGGCCTCCTTGTGATACCTGTTATGTTCGTATGGGTAGGTAAAAAATCTTTTACCCCAGGCACCGCTAATGCTTGGTTTGGTCAAGGCAATACTACAGAACTCGGTATCTGGTCATCTATCGTTGGAGTATGTTTGCTCGCTGTTTTCCTTCTCAGCTATTATTTGAATGGAAGAAAAGAGGGCATGAATCCTGACAACTGGGGTTATAAGATATCACTTAGAAACCTATGGAAGAGTTTTATGCTGGCACTACTCACAGTTTCTGTCGCATATGTAATCCTGTACTTTGCTGAACTTTGCTTTAACACCGATTTCCGAGTATGGATGATCGCGATGAGAACATTCAACGTAGAGAAGGTTCTTTACGCTATCGCATATTTCCCCTTCTTCGTTATTTTTTACCTTGTGAACTCGATGCTCGTAAACGGCGGAAACAGGATAGAAGGCCGCGCACCATGGAAGGTGACAGTGTTGAGTTGCCTGAGCAATATTGCCGGTATCGGGATTCTGATCTTCATCCAGTATTGCGATTACGGAGATTTGAAATATCACACGAACATCTTTGCGCTCATTTTTTGAATTTCTTCGTTTACTGCTTCGTAGACTCCGGGGTAGACGCTGCCGGGGCCTCCCGCAACCAATCCAGGGATAAAATACAGCTTACCGCATTCGGTGCAGGCTTTCTCTACTTCTCGGGCGACGAGCTCCCGGGTCCAGTTCGGGACATCCACGACACTGTTGTTTATATTTCCCATGAACGAGATCTTTCCGCCGTATTTTTTGATAAGCTCCGGTACATTGTTCTGCGTAACGCAGCCCTGGAAAACATCGATACCCATTTCAATCATGTAAGGCACAAGAGTCGCTGCGTAGGAGTCGCTGTGATGAACGATCAGCTCTACGCCGTGTGATTTATAGAAACCATAGATTTTCTTATATGCAGGCATTATGAACTCGGCAAACATATCCGGAGACAGGAATGTGGAGTTATAACTGCCCCAGTCATCATGATGAAACAGTGCGTCAGGGCGGTAGTTTTCGCATACGAGTCTCGCATACTCAAGTTCGTAGTCGGTTATGTAATCGATGAGCTCTTTTATCGCTTCCGGCTCTTCGTAGAATGCTATCATGCAGTCTTCCATGCCCATGAGGTAATGTAGCTGTTCAAACACGCCGGGGGCGACCATCTGGGTCGCGAATGTCTCATTGCGGTCTATCGCTTCGACCATCGGTTTGTATTTGTCCCATTCCTCCTGAGGAAAATCGAGTTTCGGATGCCTGACCACTTCCCTCCACTTCGTAATGTCTTTCAGGACTTTGTGTTCATCATCGTGAACAGGAAAGGGACCGGGAGTGTTTTCCTGGTATGTGATTGTTACACCCCAAGCATTGACCACGGTTTCTCCGATATCCGGACGCGGGTTGTTTGCAGTGACGGGATTTCCCCGAAACATCGTGAATGCCTCAAAGTTCTGCACAAACCTGTCTGGGTTTCCGCCCCGAATCGTCTCAAGAAAATTCTGTCTTTTTGTTAGCATAAATATTCCCCTTTATTGTTTTAGTTATTGATACCAACCTACTCATAAAGAATAGGAGACGTATAAATTTCCTCGTACATTACAATTCATTCTATAAATAAAAAATGAATATGTAAAGTAAAAGTATCTATTATACCTGCAAATTTGTATTAAAAGCAATTGCAGAACGTTACTCTGTCGCGCTTACAAGATATCATTCATAGGCTTGAACCAAAAATACCGTGTATACAAAAAAGGATGTGTCCCGATAGAGTTCTGATCTATTGAGACACGTCCCTTTATATGGTTGAGTTACTGGCAACAAGTAAAAGCATAGCCCTCTATTTACGGTAATAGTTGTAGAGTTCTTCTGTTGCAAGAGCTATTTTTGTTACAGAGAATTGCTCACCCTGAGGGTAGAGATAGTAGGTATCTGACAGGGTTGATAAGTCGACACAATCTCCTGTTTTATTATAGTCAAATTCTATGTGACAGGAGTACATTGTCAAAGGTTCCTTGCGAAGCTCAAATTGCTTTCCGTAGTAGGTTCCTCTAAATGTAAATCCGTTCATATCATGGCGGAGAGTTCCTTTACCAAGGCGAATAAATCCTTTAGAGTTTGGCAGAGAGTCTGCAATCACCTCGTCTTCAAAGAAATAAGTACCGGCCTCAATTTCCTTGCGCACTTCCTCCCGCTCAAATTCATACCATTGCGATGGGAATTGAAATTCTGTTATACCGTCATGGGCTTTCAACTCACCGTATTCGGTCAACTCCCACTTTTTGAGGCAGTGTTTGCATTCTATGGTTGTTCCGTAGGAGGTCATCCGATACTCCGTCATACAACTTGGGCATTTATATAAAACTTTATGGATGCCTTTTGCGTTATCTTTATAGGTGATCCTAATTTTGTTTTCCCATTGCCACTTATACTCATCATAATAGAAAGCTTCGTTAATCTTGTCGTTGATTTCATCTACAGAAAGCTCGGCGGCCTGCTCGCCTGTGAAAAGGAGTGTCATATCCGCTTCAATTCGGTTTTTCCTCTTTTTGAGATTCCAGACAGGTGAGTTAAGATAGTTTCCGTGCATACGTAATGTAACCACAGGAACCTTCAGCATTTTTGCCAACTTGCCAAGTGAAGCGGGAAGTACTGCATTTGTACCGATCAGTGAATATCGGGCTTCAGGATAGAGAACCAGTATATCCTTGTTGACATTTACGACATGGTTAATATGCTTGATGAGTTTTATGTCGTTTGTAAACTTGCGTTTGCAGATGCCACCAACAGCCCGGAGAAGCCATTCTCGCCCGATGAAGCCATCAATGGCGATGACGTAGTTTGCCCGATGCGGAAATATTGCAGCTGTTGTAACCATGAAATCCTGAAAAGCCATATGTGTGCACAATAAGAGATAGGGTGGCTTTAACCCCTCCATACCGACTTTGTTAATTTTCAGTCTAGCTTTCCATACAACCGGAAAGCTTGCAGCCCATGTTATTGGTCTCAAAACACTCATCTGCCGGACTGGCTTTTTTAGCATGTCGAACTGCCTTGGTGTGCTTGCATTATCCATATCATTTCCTCATCAATTTCCTATTTGTCGACAACCTTGAACATTTTGCAGCACCTCATATCGAAGGTGGTAAAACTATATCATATTAGTACTGCTTCGTCCATATTTAATGTTACATAAAAAACCTTTGTCAATATCTTGACGATAAAAATGATGTGGATTATAATGTTTATGTTATGAACACGTTCATAAAAGCGATTAAGAAAGGAAACGTATGCCTAAGCTAATTGAGAATGCAAGAGAACTAATTATAGAAACATCCGAAAAGCTTTTGTTCGAGGTGGGTTATAAGGGTTTCAAAATACGGGAAGTGGCAAGTCGTTGCGGCATTGCTACCGGAACTATATTCAACTACTTTGCGAGCAAAGAGATGCTGATTGCCTCGATAATAGCTAAGGATTGGGCAGATTATCTTGAGGATATAAAGAGGGACTGTGACTTGGCATCCGATATTGCATCAGGGATTAGGGCTATATATGAAGGAATCGAGGCATTTTCAAAAAAATACGAGCCTATCTGGATGGATTATTCGGGTAACATTATTGGCAGATTTGGCAAGTACCATATAGCTTTGCGTGGCCAGATTGCGGATATATTGAGTAAGATGCTTTTACGCTTTAAGAGAAGGATAGACAAGGCAATTATTGATATTTTTGCTGAAACTGTTTTGGCAAGTACCGTTCAAAAGGATATTAGTGTGGCAGATTTACTCAGGTTCACGGCTATGTTATTTTCGAATATTGAAGATAGATGACTGGACAGAGGGGCCATCCCCATTTGAAAGATGTAAGGAAAGGTGTAGATTATGAGTAGTTTTAAGGATTTGCGTATTGTAGACAACTTTTATCAGACCTCGGCTTTTTTCCCGATGCCAACGGTGCTTGTAGGAACACTTGCAGAGGACGGCTCAACAAGCCTTGGTCCCTACTCGCTGGTGCAGCCATACTATGTTGCAGGCAAGGATTACTATGCGATGCTGTTGCTGTGCCGCAACTCATCTAACACGGCTCAACACCTTTTGGCAA
>JAAYOS010000099.1 GCA_012520195.1 Clostridiales bacterium
ATCAGGGTAATTCGTGCCTTCAACCGCATCAACCACGAAAAAGAAAGGTTCAACAACGCAAACAAGGACCTTACAGAAACTTCTCTAAGCGCCTTCCGCCGTATGGCAATAATGGAACCCTTCACCATGCTCACGGTCGACTTTGCAATAATCGCAATCTTCTTATATGGCTCCAGGAGAGTGGACGGCGGGCACATGATGACTGGTGACCTGATGGCGTTTATCCAGTATGCAATGCGCATACTATTCTCAATTATGATGGCTACACGCCTGTTTGTTATGATTCCACGTGCTGCCGTATCAGTGAAAAGGATTGGTCAAGTACTCGATATGGAGACCGAGGTAACAGACCCGGTCGAACCCCAGTCACCTCCTGCTAACATGAAGGGATTTGTCCGGTTTGAGAATGTTTCCTTCCGGTATCCTGGTGCTGAACAGGCTGTACTTTCCGATATTTCCTTTGAGGCAAAACCAGGCGAGACTGTTGCAATCATTGGTAGCACAGGGTCAGGTAAATCAACGCTTATTAACCTGATACCACGTTTCTATGAGGTCGAAAGCGGTGCCGTCTATGTAGATGGCGTCGATGTCAGGGATATGACCCAGGAAGAGCTACGTTCAAAGATTGGATATGTACCGCAAAAAGCAATACTATTTACAGGAACGATTGCCGATAATATCAGGTACGGAAAGCCCGATGCGACAGATCAAGAAATACGTAGAGCAGCTGATATCGCTCAGGCGACAGACTTTATTGATAATATGGAATTCGGCTTCGATTCTTACCTTGCTCAGGATGCGACAAATATCTCGGGCGGTCAGAAGCAGAGAATATCGATTGCAAGAGCGATCGTTAAGCAACCCGAAATCTACATCTTTGACGACTCTTTTTCCGCACTCGACTTCATAACTGACGCAAACCTAAGAGCCGCATTAGTACCGATAACAAAGCAATCTACGATTCTAATCGTAGCGCAGCGTGTCAGTACTGTCATGCATGCGGATCGCATTATTGTGCTTGACGAAGGACATATGGTTGGATACGGCACTCATAGAGAGCTGCTGGAGACCTGTACGGTCTATCGTGAAATTGTCACTTCTCAGCTTAGTGAGGAGGAGTTGGCATGAGCAAAAATACTAAAAACAATAATAATAAGAAATTTGAAATACCTGAGTATCAGTCAAAATATAGCCGGGGTAAAGATCCAATAGAAGCCATGCATGAGCGCCGAAGAAATCGCAGAAGAGGAGGCGGCGGAGGCCGCCACGGCGGACCTATGGGTATGCCGGCCGAAAAGGCGAAAGACTTTAAGGGCTCCCTGAAACGTGTTGTGACATACATCAAGCCGTTTTGGATCGGCATCACAGTGCTGGCCATTATATCGATACTTACTGCTTTACTCTCTGTTATTTCACCCAAAGTGCAGGGTAACGCAATTACTGTAATCCAGCTTGGTGTTGAGAAAGGAACCGGGATTGACTATAGGGCCTTGTACCGCACCCTTCTAATGTTGGGGTCCCTGTTCGTATTAAGAAGTCTCCTAAATCTGGTGCAACAACTCATTTCAGCAACGATTTCCCAACGTCTCGTTTACAACTTCAGACATGACGTTGAGGCAAAGCTTTCGAAACTGCCGCTGAAATACTTCGACTCTAACACCCACGGTGAGATATTGAGCCGGATGGTAAACGATGTAGATACAGTATCCAGTACTCTTCAGATGAGCATCTCGACACTTATCTCCAATGCCATCACCCTTATTGGCGTACTCGCAATGATGCTTACAATCAGTCCGCTTATGACTCTGATTGCTATGGCATTTACTCCTCTCTACATTATAGTAGTGTATGTAATCGCTCCAAAATCACAGCGTTACTTCATTGCTCAGCAGACTGCGCTAGGTGACCTTAACAGCCATGTTGAGGAGATGTTCACAGGCCACAAAATCGTAAAGGTCTTTAACCACGAGAAGGAATCTATAGAAGAGTTTGAGTACATAAACCAGCAGTACTATACCTTCTCAAGAAGAGCACAGTTTATTTCGGGAATGATTATGCCAATCATGCAGTTCCTTGGCAATCTCGGATATGTGGCTATGTGTATTATGGGTGGAATCTCTGTTGCTGCTGGAAGGATAAATCTTGGAGATATGCAGGCATTTATGCAATATGTCCGCATGTTCAACCAGCCGATATCACAGACAGCGAATCTTGCGAACGTAATCCAGTCCACAGTAGCTTCCGCTGAACGAATCTTTGAGATCCTTGACGAAGAAGAAGAGGTTCCTGAAACCTCTGATCCGCAAGACCTAGTGCAGCCCGAAGGCAAGGTTACTTTCGAGCACATCCGTTTTGGATACTCTGAAGACAAAATACTGATGGACGACATGAGCATTGATGTAGAGCCCGGCCAGACTGTTGCTATAGTAGGACCCACCGGTGCAGGCAAGACAACACTTGTAAATCTGCTGATGCGTTTCTACGATGTCATGGGTGGACGCATTACAGTAGACGG
>JAAYOS010000100.1 GCA_012520195.1 Clostridiales bacterium
AAAGAAAATCCGATTGCCCATATATGGTATGCAACTGCAGCTGGGATAACCCTTTAGGGATTGAGCATTACTTTAATGCGATGGGAAGTGCGGATTACCTTGAAATGATGACCGAATTTACCAGTCGCGTAACAGCACAACTGGAAGCAGTCATAGCAGAGCGAACCAAAATCACTGTTCCCATGCAGCCTTTTAAGTTAGAGCATTGTATTCCTATTGACAGTATGCAAAACCTTGAAAACAAGGTGGTGATTATAAATCCTGAACGCTTACGTCCTGAATATCGAACTGCTGACAAGCAACTTGTGCTGGTCACGGGCGGTTTTGGCGCTCATGCTAATTCAAGAGGACGGGCGGTTTATACTACAAACCTATACTCCGGAAAGGAGTCACGCTGGAATCGAGAGGATATTTTGGGTGTTGTCAGACCGGAATATATGCCAGATTGGGCAAAGGAGCGGTTGGCACAGATACAATCTGAGAGGCATTTAAAGCAGAAAAAGCAAGAGATAGAGCGATAGGAGGTTTTAAAGTATGGATAAGGAAGTCAATGCCGGTTATGTAATTACTGATCGGCTGACCGTTGGGAATTCGGAGTTTGTCATTGGTCAAAACGAAAATGCTCCTGCCAAGTTTGTAACATGGAAATGTACAAAGGGTGAAAAGAATTACTATTGGGGGCATTACTGTAAGGATCGCCTGACTGCTCTTGAAGATTTATGCAACCGTGCTCTCGATGAGATCCATTATTTAAAAAGTTATAAACAGGAAAAAGAGAATATTGAAAAAACGGCGCAGAAGGTTGAAAAGAAATGTGAGCCGGTGCGATAAGGAAAAGTGTAGTATCAAAAAAGCAGGGCGGATTACAACAATTTAGCAGCCCTGCTTTTGATGATGAAGTTATGAGGTTTTTCTTATTGAGTATCAGCTAAACTGAGCAGCATATTGTAAACCGATTCAGGATCTGCTCCTTTGATGTTGACTACAACCAAAATATCCCCATATAGGACACTAAAACGCATCCGATAGCCGGAAGTATCACCTGCATCGTTAACCTTGTATGCACGCGTCATGACAACTTCACGGGTCAGTTCTTCAATTCTGAATATCGGGTCGGTTACAATTTTACGTAACTCCGCTGGAACAGATTGGGCGTGAGGGATGGGATAGAGCGACAAGTCGTAGTTTTCGGTCTGCTCTGTTGAAGTGATCCTGGGCTTATCATCAGGCATCAGGTAAGAAACCTTCCATTCGATATAATCCATGCCATTTACCCATGTAACACGGAGATTGTTTCTCTCTTGATTTTTAAAACGCATGGAAGACTCAAAGTTAAAACCTGCTGGAATGTTTATGGGTATATACGCTCCGAAGTCAGTATCTGATCGTGCCTCATCTAATGTTAGGGCATCTTCACGTAATTCGGGTATAGCGGTCGGTGTGATTGCATCAAGGTCAGGAGCACCGCCTTTAATAAGAAAGCCAACCAAAGCCGAAAGCTCGTCTTTCGCTGTTTCATCACCAGAAGCGTTGAGGCTGTAACCAACTCCATTCAACTCAAATGAAGCATAATAATGGTTATGATCGTCGTCTTCCCAATAGAATGCCGTGACAGGAATGACATACACATCAGATGTTGTCGGTTTATCAGAGACTCCTTTATCAAGTGCAATAGTACCTTTTTGAATTGTGATATTCGTTATAATACCGTTGTTGTTTTTACAAATGGACTCGATGTTATAAAGCGTTCCATCACCTGTAAAATTTGCGGTAGCTTCCAAAGTGCGTGATCCAGTTACCTCGGGAAAGAGGGCAGAGACTACTTCACTGGGAAGTTCCTCCCAAAAATGCCCAGGAATACGGATTTTACCTTTGTCATAGGAGATATTTCCTGCTACTTTGGTAAATACGATAGTGTAGCTTGACTGCGTATCATTAGGAGAGGTAATGCTAGGTTTAGTGTTTGACGGAGTAATAACGCCAAACTGATTTTTAGGCGGAGTAATTGTACCATATGGTAACAATTTTGCAACCGTTAATGTACCAAGTAACATAACGATAAGACAGGCAAATACGGTGGCATAGCGCCTAATGAGAGTTGAGCAGTATCGTGGTTTTGATGTGACAGCTGCCATGATTTTATAGTGTAGGTTGTCATCAACTGATATATTATCAATATAGTCCTTGTATAGTTTCATAGTTCATCCTCCTTCAAAACATATTTGAGTTTTTGCCTTGCGCGGGTAAGCAAGCTCCTTACGGTAGATTCCTTCTGGTTTGTAATGTAAGAGATTTCTTTGGTTGAGTATCCCTCGTAATAGAACAAATGGACGACTATACGGTATTTTGTGGGCAATGCCATGACATGTTCAATCAAGTTCAGTTGTTCTTTCGTCTGTGCAGGGTATGTATCAATCAACGGTTCAGTACGTCGGAGCCATGCTGTTCGAAGGCGACTTCTGCACATATTGATGGTTACACGAATGAGCCATGCACTTTCATGTTCATCAGATTCAAAGTTGGGAGCCTTTTGCATAACTTTGATGAACACATCCTGTACAATATCCTCCGCGTCTGCACGGTTTTTCATAATAGATATAGCTGTCCGGTACACCCTATTTTCATGCTTTATTACAAGTTTTGATATATAGTCCTCTGGCCAGCAGGACTTCCCGATCATGTACCTCACCTCCCTGTCTTGTATGCGCTTTGAAGGGGCAAAATGCTGCAATAATTTTAAAAAAATATACTCTATTATATTATCTACATCCTACCATTACGAAATCAATCCTCAAAGTTATTGCACAACCTCATAATTACTGAATTGGTGGATAGGTAGAATTACACTCCATTGTTATGCTGTCAATGAGTCTTTACCTTCCAGTCTAAATCCATAACCTGCACTGTCTGGATAAACAAATATGTTTTGAATTGCTCCTTAGCATCCGAATGATGGTGTCAGGCATTAACCAAATAAACCTATAATGAAGGAGGTATTACAATTGGCAACAAAGCTGCAACTGATTACGGAGCTTTCGGAAAAGACGGCAAAAGAT
>JAAYOS010000101.1 GCA_012520195.1 Clostridiales bacterium
GCCCTACCTATAACGCGTTGATCCCATTTTGGACCTTCAAAACCCTCGATTTTTGCGTCATACCCAATAACCGTAAGGGCAATCTTAATAAATGCAAAGCCTGTGATTTTGCTGTCGGGTACAAAGGTACCATCGGTATAGCCGGATATGAATCCCATGGCGAATGAGTAGTTTATGTATCCTTCCGCCCAATGTCCTGAGATGTCGGTAAATGTATTTGACGTCCCCATAAAGTTTACTGCCCCGTCATCTTGTCCGCCTTTGAGTATGACATAGACTGCCTTTGCTGTTTGGGCGCGGGTAAGCTGACTTGAAGGATCGAACGTTTCCGAATCATTATCAATTATATTCAGACTGTGAAGGATCTCCACAGCTTCCTTTTCCGCTGTACTGAGGTTTTCAACATATCCTGCTGCATGTGATGCAGGTATGCCTGCAAACATACAGAACACAAGTAATAAAATGATAATGCGTTTCATAGTATTGTACAAACCTCCCACAAGCGGCTCCAAATGGGTCAAAACCTCAATATTTCCATAAATGTAAGTAAATCGTAATCTAAACCGTAAAACAAGTCAATAGATTTGGTGTTTCTGTAACAAACCCGTAATATTAAGGTTTACTTCTACAAAATTCGACAGGATTTTTAAAATCTGTAATTACTGCTCAAATATCTGCTCTACATTTTGTGCAAATTGTATTTTGTGAAATTCACACGCTGCAGCCTTCGTCACATGTTTTCATAAAACACTGATTACATCGAAAATAATCCATTTCCAAAATCACAAAGGGGCTTTTCAAAAGGGTTATACACAGTTTCCACAGAGTTATCCACAGGAGATTATGTAAACTCTGTATAGGTGCTGTTCTGGCTCATTTGCACTATATGTTGTATATATTTCGATTTTTTCAAATTATTTGAGCTATTTGGGAGACAAAATAGAGGAGAGTAATTATCGTAATCCTTGCAGAAGATGCGGAAATCTGCGGATAACTTGAAACCTGTTTCGAACAAGAGTTCAATACATAAAAGGAACGCTTGCTCCACAAAAACAGCCCCGGCCAAAACCGGAGCTGTCGCTAGTAGTTGCCTGTTCTGTTTTAGTCTACGCTGTGTCCGTAACTTCGCAAGAACAGTTTAGCTGTGTTTGACACAGAATATACTGAATTGCTAAGTTTACTAAGCGCTCTCTACTGTAAGAGCATATCCATGTATTCTTCAGCTGTAGCTACCTTACCGACAGCTGAAAGTGAAAGTTTATCAAAGGTAATGATTCTTCGTGCGGAGTCTAGTACCTGTTCGCGGGTTACTGAGTCGTAACGTTCAATAATCTCTTCCGGACGCAGGATTTCTCCCAGGAATAGCTCACCGCGAGCCAGGGTATTCATTCTTGACACTGTGCTTTCAAGCGCCAATAGCACATTTGCCTTGCTCTGTTCACGAGCTCTGTTTAGCTCTTCATCTGTAACTCCGTTATCAAGCAAATCGCGGAGTACATCCGCTATTAGTCCTAAGGCTTGTCGTTCTGTCTCCTTGCTAGTAGCAGTGTAGATGCCAAACAACCCAGTGTCCGAATGTGAGTAAATATAGCTGTAAATTGAGTAGCACAGCCCCTGCTCCTCACGAACCTTTCTGAACAAGCGCGACGACATACCACCACCGAGGATGTTTGCCATAATGGCGTTCGTGAATCTGTCCGGTGACCCGTACTGAGGACCCTCAAATGCCAGTATTATATGATTCTGCTCGGTACTCTTCCTCTTTACGGTGGTTGTATGGGTGTAGACGCTCTTTTTGGGTGGAGATGTCTCCCCAGGGCTCATCCCTGAAAACATCTCTGAGATGAGGTCTATATCAGCGTCGGTAAAGCTTCCCGATACCGATATAACTATATTTCCGGGCAGATAGTTTTTCTGTACATACTCTCGAATCGTCAAGCCATCTATTGCCCTCAGGGACTTAGGTGTTCCCAGGATTGGCATGGAGAGAGGAGTTGGCGAGTACACTGCTGACATAAGCCGCTCGCTCACCAAGTCCTCAGGGGAGTCATTGTACATGCCTATCTCCTCGAGAATCACGCCCCGCTCGACAGCCACATCCGACTCGTCAAACTTTGCGTTGAACAGCATGTCTGTTAGGATATCCGCAGCCTCAGCAAAGTGCGTATCGAGCACCCTCGCATAGAAGCAGGTACACTCCTTTGTGGTAAAAGCATTAACCTGTCCTCCAATGGAGTCCATTTTGCTTGCTATCTCGGCTGCGGTACGGGTTGTCGTCCCCTTAAAAAGCATATGCTCTATGAAGTGCGATATGCCATTATACTTCTTCGGCTCGTTTCGAGATCCGTTCAATACCCAGATGCCTACCGACACCGACCGCACCGAATCGATCCTCTCACAGAGGATTCGTACTCCGTTTTTCAGCGTTATCTTTCTATGCATTGTTCACCTGAAATGCCTGTATTCCCAACTGGGTTATATCTGAGGCAGCTCCTTCTTCTCCATCTCCCTGATGGCGTCCTTACGGGAGAGGTTGATACGGCCCTTCTCATCTATCTCTATAACCTTTACCCATGTATCGTCACCGACTTTTAGGACGTCCTCGACCTTGCCTACACGGAAGTTTTCGAGCTTAGAGATATGAATGAGGCCTTCCTTGCCGGGAGCTATCTCGA
Source organism: Clostridiales bacterium (assembly GCA_012520195.1). GTDB lineage: Bacteria > Bacillota > Clostridia > Oscillospirales > JAAYOS01 > JAAYOS01. The sequence goes on from JAAYOS010000101.1 coordinate 2,676, forward strand.
CAAATGCACCAAAGTTCATGATCCTGGTGACCTTGCCATAGAAGAGAGCGCCGACTTCGGGGTCATTTACGATGGTTTCGATAATCTTCTTTGCATTACGGCAGTCCTCGATGTTCATGGAAGATATAAATATCCGGCCGTCATCCTCGATGTCAATCTTGGTGTTGGTATCGGCAGTTATCTTCTGAATAACCTTTCCGCCCGATCCGATGACCTCCCTGATTTTCTCTGGATCAATGGTCATGTTGAGCATCTTAGGTGCATATTTTGAGAGCTCCTTGCGAGGTGCGGGAATGGCCTTGAGCAGGACTTCGTCAATAATCTCTATTCTAGCAGTACGGCAGCGGTCGAGTGCTTCTTTTATTACCTCGGCTGTCAGACCGTCATTTTTTAGATCCATCTGGATGGCGGTAATACCGTTCTTTGTACCGGCAACCTTGAAGTCCATCTCTCCGTAGAAGTCTTCAACACCCTGTATGTCGATGAATGTGTTGAACTTGTCGCCATCGGATATCAAGCCGCAGGATATTCCGGCGACAGGTGCTTTGATAGGAACTCCGGCGTCCATCAGAGCGAGCGTACATCCGCAGATTGATGCCTGTGATGTTGAACCGTTCGAGGACAGGATTTCTGATACCAGACGTATGCTGTACGGGAACTCTGTCTCACTTGGAATAACCGGCTCGAGTGCCTTTTCCGCAAGTGCTCCGTGCCCTATCTCTCTGCGTCCGGGGCCACGCAGTCCGCGTGCCTCTCCGACGGAGTATGGCGGGAAGTTGTAGTGGTGCATATATCTCTTAAATTCGTCGTTATATATGTTGTCGAGCTTCTGCTGGTCGGAAATTGTGCCTAGAGTTACTGTTGTAAGCGCCTGTGTCTGACCGCGTGTAAACAGTCCGGAACCGTGAACGCGGGGGAGTAGACCTACCTCTGCCGATAGGGGACGGATCTCATCCATTGAACGCCCGTCAACACGTTTTCCTTGGAGCAACCACTCGCGGACAACGATATGCTGGATCCTGTCGATAAAATCGTCCATCATCGATTCAACATTTGGATTGTCCTCACCGAATACCTCTATTATCTCGCTACGGATCTCGTTGAGGCGGTCCTCACGGACGTTCTTATCATCGGTATCCATCGCATACCTGACCTTATCGAGGCCCCACTCCTTGATTTGCTCATAGAGATCATTGTCGAAGGAGGCACAGGAATACTCAAACTTGGGCTTTCCAATTTCAGCTACCATGTTGTTTATGAACCTGACAATCTTCTCGTTTTCTTTCTGTGCGAGAATTATCGCTTCGAACATAATGTCGTCGGGCACTTCATCTGCGCCTGCTTCAATCATTACAACCTTCTCACTGGTGCCGGCAACTGTAAGGTTGAGTGTTGACCTCTCACGCTGTGCTGCGTTGGGGTTTATGATCAGCTCGCCGTCAACCAGCCCAACGGCTACGCCTGCGATTGGCCCGTTCCATGGAACATCCGAGATGGCTGTTGCTGCAGAAGCGCCGATAAGTGCCAGGATCTCCGGCTGTATGTCAGGATCTGATGACATAACTGTACAGGCGATTGCTACATCGTTTCGCATATCCTCAGGGAACAGTGGGCGCATAGGCCTGTCAATCATACGTGCGTGCAGTGTAGCTTTCTCTCCGGCACGTCCTTCGCGGCGGGTAAACGAACCTGGAATTTTTCCTACCGAATAAAGTTTCTCCTCAAAATCGACTGAGAGTGGGAAGTAGTCAATCCCTTCCCTTGCGCGGGGGGAGGCTGTTACTGTAACAAGAATTGCTGTCTCGTCACAGCGGCAGAGTAGTGCAGCATTCGCCAGTCCGGCCATTTTGCCGTATTCAAATGTGAATGTTCTGCCGGCAATTTCAGTACTGAACTCCCTGTAGTTTTCGAAAATATTTTGTTTTATACTCATGGATTTCCTCCTTGGGGCTTTGCCCCTCTGTTTTTGTCCGGGAAGTCCTTTATAGCATTTGAAGATAACATCGATTTATCAGCTGAAACTGCTTAATCCGCAAATAGATTTTTTTACAAGCAGCGTCTTCTATTACTTACACGAAAAAGCAATGTCATCTTCAATTGCTACAAGGATATTTCCGGACATGTGGAAACGGCAGCGCAGGGAAGAATCTCCCTCCGCCGCCGACACCGTTTACTTTCTGATTCCGAGCTTTGCGATGATGGCGCGATAGCGTTCGATATCTTTCTTCGTCAGGTAGTTAAGTAGGCGGCGACGTGTGCCGACCATCTTAAACAGACCGCGCCTTGAGTGATTGTCACCAGGATGTTCCTTAAGGTGCTCGGTGAGATCGTTTATCCTTTTGGTTAGGATTGCGATCTGAACTTCTGGTGAGCCTGTGTCTTTTTCGTGGACACGGTTTTCCTCAATGATTTGAGCCTTGGCTTCCTTTGAAAGCATAATTTATCACCTTTCTTATAAAATTGTATCCGTGAGGCGGAGTAACGGGCGGGTGATCCCCCAAACAGGGCTTTTTCCCCGAAACCCGGCCACAGGATCCGGCAGGAAAGTATTTTATCACAAATAATTCAATTTGTAAACTAATTTAATTGAATATGCGGCTACAGTTTACCTTTTTGTGAAGTAATAGGGTTACGGTAATAGGGCGCTCAAAGCAGTACTTCACTATAACTTCTGCTCTTTCCTCTATTATGTGAAATATTTAGCCATACGATACGAAAAAATATATACATTGCCCCTTGTTTCATAAGGAATACATTATTATAATAGATGTATTGGAATAATTAAATACCCAAAACTCAAAATAAAAAAGAGTTTGGTATAGTCGACAAACGCGTAGTTTGAATAGAACGATAATTCAAATTACAGATATGTTATAGAACGGAGAATCAATCCTGATGCAAAAACGTTTTGTATATGCAGACAATGCGGCTACTTCGCCGCTGAGTAAAGAGGCATTTGATGCGATGAAGCCCTGGCTGACAGAAAAATGGGGTAATCCATCAAGTATCTACAGCGCAGCCCGGGATGCCCGTAAAGCTGTGGAAATGGCAAGGGCCGATATCGCTGACTCCATCGGTGCAAAGCCCGAGGAGATTTATTTTACATCCGGCGGCACCGAGGCAGACAACTGGGCCATAAAATCCTCGGCAAAGGCCTTCGGAAAAAAAGGTCGCCACCTAATCACGTCGGCAATTGAGCACCATGCGGTTTCGAGTTCGATGGAGTCATTGACATCGGAAGGCTTTGAAATAACAGTTCTCCCGGTCGATAAGTACGGCATGGTCAGCCCTGCAGACTTGGAAAAGGCAATTCGACCCGACACCATCTTTATCTCGATAATGCTTGCCAACAACGAGATCGGAACGATCCAACCAATTGAAGAGCTTGCTGAAATTGCAAAAAAGCACAACATACCCTTCCATACCGATGCTGTCCAAGCCGTTGGACACATACCCGTGAATGTGGATGAACTGAAGGTCGACATGCTTTCGATGTCATCACACAAATTTGGCGGACCCCAAGGCGTCGGCGCGCTATATATCCGTAAGGGCGTACGCATCCCACCGCTTATGCACGGAGGCGGACACGAACGCGGACGCCGCTCCGGCACAGAAAACGTTGCCGGTGTATGCGGAATGGCAGCAGCTCTAAAACATGCTGTGGAAATAATGCCGGAAGCAAATGCTCATCTCAAGCATATTTCCGACCGGCTTTTCGATAAACTACTCCAGATTCCATATACTCAAGCCACCGGACACCCCGAAAAGAGACTGCCGGGAACCGTCTCGGTTGTATTCAACTACATCGAAGGCGAATCGATAATCCTCCTGCTCGACAGCAAGGGAATCAGTGCTTCATCCGGTTCAGCCTGCACCTCAGGCTCCCTGGATCCTTCGCACGTGTTGCTCGCAATCGGACTCCCGCACGAAGTTGCACACGGCTCTGTACGCCTAAGCCTTGGAAAGGACATCACCGAAGAGGATGCCGACTACATCGCAGAGTCCCTAACAGAAGTTGTGGATAGGCTGAGGACCATGTCGCCTCTTTGGAAGGGTTAACCATTCTACACAGTTAACCGTCCTACACAGAAGAAAGAAGGTAAATATATAAATGATGTATTCAGACAAAGTGCTCGACCATTTCCAAAACCCGAGAAATGTCGGTGAAATTGAAGATGCAAACGCCGTAGGACTTGTGGGTAATGCAAAGTGCGGCGATATAATGCAGATGTTCATGAAGATAGAAGATGACAAAATTGTCGATGTCAAGTTTAAGACCTTTGGTTGTGGCGCTGCCGTTGCTACTTCTTCCATGGCGACTGAGCTTGTTCTAGGCAAAACGATAGATGAGGCTCTTCAGCTTACTAACAGGGCAGTCATGGAGGCACTCGATGGTTTGCCGCCTGTTAAGGTTCACTGTTCGGTTTTGGCCGAGCAGGCGATAAGAGCAGCAATCTCCGACTACTACAAACGCCAGGGTATCGACCCGGAGCCGATTGTTGGAAAAATCGAAGAAGTCGACCACGACCACGAAATAGCTTGCGACTAACACTGTATCGTCATTGTCGTTGGTTATGTCGTTTGTTAGACTTTGCGACAGCACAAGCTAGTTGACCAGACAATGCGACTACACGAACTGATTATTTAGGCGATGCAACAACGCTATTGGCTGTGTAGGGTATGTAGGACACGTCCTTGTCGAGAGACAATGCAACTACACGAACTGATGCGTACTTCGCCAATTGATAGGCTTTTGTAACATGCGGGCTTTATGCCCGCATGTTTTATTCGTGTCTTCTTAGCTTTCTGTTCGTGCTCAGTCAGTCTGCTTGTTTGTATTCGCTTGATGTTTCTACATGCCTTCTTCGTGTTTTGATCCCGTTCTACCGTATACTCCGCGTGTATTGCCCATGTTTTGATTGTTAATTCCTCATGTCATCTTCGTGCTTACTACGTGTACCGTTTTCACTTTATCCAGATTGCACCAAAGCACAAACGTTTTGTATTTGGAGAAAAAAGCGACAGAAACGTATACATGTTGCACAATAATCAGGGTCTTCATTTGTGAAACATTGATTAATTTACGTATGGATTAATTCGACCGTTTCTGCTATTATTTATTAGACATGTGGTATATTTGGATGATCTCTTAGATGTTTTCCAAGTTTCTATTTGTTTTTCCCCTTTTCTATATTTTTGGCCGTACTACACAGTACGGCCCTTTTTTATTTAAAATTAGCTGGCTGTAGCTGTGGTAGCGGTAGCTGATGCAAAACACTTATTTTGCACTTTTTGCGCAGAATCTTGAGTTTTGTGTGAATCGTCGAAGGCTGTTATGTGGTACACGGTATATTCTATAACCTGTACCTCATAAAAGAGCCGATTTTCTTCTCACCGTTCACACAACACTTCGATTTTTGCGCATTTTTCACGCTTTTTCGTTACACACGAAACATTCCCATCACACATATGAGGTAGACAGCATATGCGCTCTTCTCAGCTCTTCGCAGCTCTTCGCATCATTTCACAACATATCATACTACATATAATAAGGTTGAATACTGGCGGCTATCAAAGGTCGAATTATGGCCCAACCCTAATCGTGTCCTTGTGCCTCAAGAGAAATGTTATGGAAATGTGGAAAACTTTCGCGCGAACAGGATTTCCACATTCTCACAACACTACTACTTCTACTATCTAAGGGTATGCCAGCCTGACATACTTATTTTTTGTTTATATGCTCTTGTTCTCATCCTTTTTATCCTCTTAATCGTTTTCCTTTCTTCTTCTTTATCTGGAGGAGCACATTTAGAGATGAGCTCTTGGAGATGCGAACTTCAGAGTGCAGGTTTGGTCGGTCCACGTTTGGAGGTGAACGCTTGGAGATACACGCTTGGAAGTTGCACGTTTGGAGGTGAACGCTTGATTAAGAAGCTCTGCCGTGCTATGATAATTTCACTTATATCTTTCTAGTAGGGAGCATAATCATGTTTAAGATATCACCCTCAATACTATCGGCAGACTTTACGAATCTCGAACGAGATATAGCCGCCGCAGTCGATGGCGGAGCCGACTATATACATGTTGATGTTATGGACGGTCATTTTGTTCCCAATATCACGATTGGTGTACCGGTCGTAGAATCAATAAGTAGAGCCTTTCCAGATGCCATCCTGGACGTCCATCTGATGATAGATGAACCGAACAGGTATGCTGATGCCTTTATTGATGCCGGAGCCGGCATTCTAACCTTTCACGTCGAGGCACCCGGAATTGGCGAAGTCTCTCATGCTTCCGATTTGCTTAAACATATCCGCAGCAGGGGAGTCCGACCAGGGCTTACCATTAAGCCGAACACTCCGGCTGAGACCATTAAGGAGCTCATTCCGCTCTGTGACCTGATTCTCGTTATGACCGTTGAGCCCGGATTTGGTGGACAGTTCTTTATTGATGGTATGATGGAAAAAATATCACTAACCAGGGCGCTTATCGATAAGCTGAATCCTTCCTGCGAGTTGGAGATTGATGGGGGAGTCGACGAACGCAATATCAGACAGACAATCTCTGCAGGTGCAAACGTTATCGTTATGGGATCCGCAGTTTTCAGAGAGGGAGAGGACCCGGCAGACCGCATAAAACTTCTACGCGCTATTGGAAGAGGAAGCAACTGAATTTTTCGAGTGTGTTTTGTGTAAACAAGTAAGTATTGTAAGTAATGCTCAGTATTTATGATTCTGTCAACCTAGGAAGCTCGACGGTTAGATAATCCTAACTACAAACCTCTTTTATGACTCTATAAGCGTTATTACAACTTATTTTTTCAATTTCACTATGCTTGTAACCCGCCTTCTCTAGCTCTTCAAAGAGCGAGGGGAGGCGGGAGCTGTTTTCTAGCCCAATAGGTGGCGCGTCCATTCCATCAAAGTCGCTTCCCAGAGCTACGCAGTCTATACCGCCTACGTTGACAAGATGATTCACGTGACGTAATACATCTTCAATGTCTGCCTCTTTGGGATTGCCTTCTGTTAGAAATTGGCCGTAGAAGTTTACACCGATTACACCGCCGTGTTCTGCAACGGATCTAATCATGTCGTCTGTTAGATTTCTGTGATGATTAGTGATTGAACGAGCATTTGAGTGTGATGCGATGAACGGCCCTGATACAGTACGGGAGACATCCCAAAAGCCGGTATCGGAGAGGTGACTGACATCTACAAGCATTCCGAGACGTATCATCTCTTCCACAAACTCAAAGCCCCTCTCGGTAAGCCCCTCTGCTGAAGACTCAGCGTCTATATTAGGCGAACCAGCTGGGTTACGGTTGTTCCATGTCAGTGTTACAATCCTGACTCCAAGGCGGTGTAGGAGACGAAGGTTTGGTAAGCTCGACCCAATTATGCCGCTGTCCTCCAATGCGAGCATGGCAGATATTTTTCCGGATCGACGGTTATTCTCAATGTCTTGCACGTTACCCGCAAACGAAATATGTTTGGAATTGTTATCAAGCTCACAATAGAACCTATCTATCATTTCAAGACACAACTGTAGAGGCGAGTCGACTCTAGGTGGAACAAAAACTGCGAACACCTGGGTATCAATGCCCCCCGCCCGCAGCTTCTGCAGATCAATATGGAACTCGTTTTTTGCGAGCGATGCGTTCTCACCTGCAAAGTGCAGCCTAAGAAGCGTATCGCAATGCAAATCGATACTGTTGAGATTGCCTCTCTCTAGAGAGGTGTTCTTTCCTATTTCTATATTTCTTAGTTTATCTGTCATTGGTAAACCTCCTATGTGAATGGAACTTCTATAGCTCAGTCCACTACCAGGATAACAAAATGCTCCCTTCAGCTATTAGTGTTTCTTACACTTCTCGCCTCGAGGGAGCATGATATTGTAAACCTGTTCTGGAGCGGGTGATGGGAATCGAACCCACGTTGCCGGCTTGGGAAGCCGGTGCTCTGCCATTGAGCTACACCCGCATGGGAAGCCCGTAGACATCAGTTTAGCACAACAGAATTCTTCTGTCAACGGGCTTTATCGCAGTTTTAACGTGGAATTTCTTCGCCTTTAGCGATGTAGTTGAATGCCTCTTTGAGTTTGCGGACGTCTGAAATATTGATATAGTACTCTGCCTCGTCGCCATTTATACTGCCTGCATACTGGCGCTCGTTGAGGGCATAGAGCTTCAGTTCCTCTTTTGAACCATCCTTCATCGTTATGGTCATTGTGATGTCGGCTTTTCTTCCCTCGATGTCGACAGTCTCGGTAATCTCACCTTCGATCATCATGTCCAACATTCTCGTGTAGAGACGACGTGCGTTTGTCTCGTCAAGTGGACGTCCGTCAAGAGCTGCTTCAAAATTGACAACCTTTCCGGTATCGTCCTTTTCATTTGCTCTTATTTCAAGCAGGTGCCTGTCGCCTTCGATGTCAAACACTACCGACTTTACGTCGCTTATGTTGTGAATCCACAGTAGTTTGAACAGATAATCTATATAGTTGATTTCGCGCAGTGCAGGCGAGAACATGTCAGCAAGAAGCACTGTGTTGGCGCCTTCGACCATTGCAAAGACAGACGTACCGCTTCCGTCACCAATCAGATAGTGGACTTCGTCACCGTCGGTGTTGGTCATCCAGATATCCAATGGTTCATCGAGACCGTACTTGCTCAAATCTTCAGGCTCATCCTCGACAACTCCCGTTATGGATATCGCAGCGGCAACGTTGATAAGCTTGTCCTCAACAAGAGTATCGTTACAGTTACTCTCAACTGGCCTTGTCATGAAATAGCGTGATGTGGCCACACTGAGTTCTTTCAGCTCTTCATCACTTCGCAGACTGATCTCCACGTCAGTGTCCATTGCCTCGTTACGGATACGGATCTTCGTAATATAACCGGCAGCTTCGACGGTCATCTGATCTTCACTTAGGTAAGACGGGAAGAAATTCAGCTCCCGGTATTCAAGCTCAGAGGCCATAAGGGTATCTGCTGTATACTTGTTAATGACATAGACGGTAGATTCACCTTTATTTCGGGCATAGTATGAGTCCTCAACGGCTGTCAGCTTCCCGAAATGAATTTCATGGACAACTTCTTCGCCGTCCTTATCATAGTATGATCTTGCGATAAGCAGTGGATCGTCCAGCTCGTATTCGCTGAAGTCAGTTACGTTCTCAGCGGCTGTTGTAAGAGCGGCTACCGATATTATGTTGAATGCGGTAGAGCGGATCCTATCCTGGCTGTAGCTCCAGCCTTCCTTTGAAGGACTGAAATTGAAAACTCGGACATCTCCGGTGTCATCAACATCTATTACGATATCTTTACCGTCCCTGAACTCAAACTCCATCTTCTTCAGATCGTAGTAGTCCTCCTGGTACAGGTAGACTGTCTGGCTCGGGGTGGATGTCGGACTTGGAGATACGTCGGGTGATTCTGCTTCGGGTATGAGCTTTATTAGGAGAAAGGCAACAAGTAGCACAACCAGAAGAACTGCCGTTGTAATAATTGGAGCCAGGGTTTTTTTGTTCATTACATGTTTCTCCTTTTTCTCCAGACATAGAGGCCGCACGCAAGTGTGCCCAGAGGAATAATTATGACGAGCAGCCAGAAGACTACAGTAGCCTGTTCTCCAAGAATGTTCAGCTGTGAAGATGTGTAGTACTTAGGTTCAACTACAATGGCATCCGCTGATTCATTCATGTAGTTCACAGCGCGAACAAAGAAACGCTGGTTCAAGAACGCGTCAACCTCAAGCATCTCATCCGAAGCCATGTTAGTCTGTGCGAACAGAATTCTAGAGTAGTTGCTCTCCAGATTATCTATTCTGTTTTGTTCGGTCAGAACACTGACATAGAAGGGTCCTTCAAGGTCGCCCTCTTCACGCGTTGTACTTGTAATTGCCTTCTCAGAGTTGAATATCTTGCCATAAGAAGCAGAGGAAGTAACAAGAATCGGGTTAACAGTTCTCCATCCCTTAGTTTGATACAGAGGTGTGATCTGACGTGAAATCGGAGCTACAACGTACTCTCCTGATTTTCCCAGATTCTCTGTCATCGCATGGCTTAATATTGTAGGTGCAAGTGTAGTTGGAACACTTATCGACCTTCTTTCATCGCCCACAAGAACCTGCTCGTACTTAACACCCCAGTCGGCCATAAAGCGCTCGAACACCGGAAGCTCGGGGACGTTCAAGTCGTACAGGATAATTGCGTTACCGTTTCTCTCAAAATATGCATCCAGCTTTTCAATCTCCAGTGCAGTGAAGTCTGTTCGTGGACTGGATATTATGAGCATGGAGCAGTCGTCGGGGATATCATCAATCGAGAGGTTTATTGTGTCAACTTTATAGTTTCCGGATATCAGCACCGAGTTTAGTCCCGGAAGGTTTGTCTCACCGTGGCCCTGTACGCGCAGTGCAACTGGGAGTTCCTCAATCGTACAGTACAGAATGGCGGATGAGACCTTCTGTTCAGCCTGGAGACCTGTTATATACTGTTCCTGTGTCTCATAGTCGGTACGGATTGCATAAAGCTCCGCCGGATTTAGGACTTTGTAGCGCTTATCGCTCTCAATAACTATGTCGCGATAGTTGGGTGTTCCTAGATCCTTATACTGATCGATAATTTCAGGGTTTACGTATGGGTCGATATATCTGATGCTGATTTTGCCGTTAGATAGGGCAATATATTTCAACAACACTTCGCGAATCGGTGAAAAGGATGCGTTGTCGATGTACACACTCTCAGAACTCAGAACCGTTATACGAATGTCTTCCTTTAAGTCCTCCTGCAGCATGCGCTTAGTCTCGTCAGATATTTCGTACATTCTGTTGTCTGTAAGGTCGAAGCGCATACCGAATCTGTCGGTGGCATAGGATAAAAATGCGTTTAGTATAACCACGGCAACTATGAAGATTGCAGTATAGACAATAGTCAGAGAGCCGTATTTGAGTTTCTTTCCACTTAACTTGAATTTTCTCATTTCAGCGTCTCCCCCCTAACTCCAACGTTTCTTTTCGATTACGCGGGTAGTTATAAAGAGAAACACAGAGGCGACACTCACATAGTAGACAAGGTCGCTTATAGCCAAGACTCCGCGGCTAATATTCTCATACCTGCGAAACATCGAAATTGCGTAGAGAAAGTTGTTGATTATTCTGTTGTTCATGCCTATACCTGAATAGTCGAGTAGATAGAGGCCGAGGAAAATTGCCAGGGAGAGAATTGCGGATATGAGCTGATTTTCAGTAAGCGATGAAATAAACAGCCCTATTGATATGAATGCAGCGGCTACACAGTATATTGCAATATAGTTAGCGATGACCTGCTTTACGTTCGGCTGGCCGTACGCTGCAATTATTACAAGGTAAAGAAGTGTGAATATGATAACAACAGTAAACACTGCAAGAGCTGAAATAAATTTCCCAAAAACTATTCCAAAAACGGAATTGGGTGATGTGAACAACATCTGGTCGGTACGCTGCTTGAACTCCTCACTAAAAAGCCTCATCGTCAGAATCGGTGTTGTAAATATTAGAACAAAGCGTATAAAACCGAATAGAGAAGCTACATCAGAAGAAGCGCGCAGAATGTTGTTAATATAGAAGTACGCATTGAGAACAGCAAGAAATGCGGCAATAAAAACATACCCGAGTGGAGAAGTGAAGTAACTACGTAAATCTCTCTTAAATACTGCAAGCATTCTTCTAAACCCCCTTCAAATCATCATGAGCCGGTTCATTCTCGGTGAGACTAATGAATATATCCTCAAGAGACATGTCATGCGGGCGAACCATCAGTAGCGGATAACCGGCCTTTGCGAGGGCATTGAACATTGGCTTTCTTACATCGATTTTGGGATGCGACTCAACTAGGAAATCGAATGCATCCTTCTCTCTGTTTGCAAGCGGTGTAACTTGTCTTATGCCGTCGATAGAGCGTAGGGTCTGTATGATGTTTCGTTGCGGGCCTGCAATACGTACAGCCAACTTGTGCTCTCCAGATACATGCGCAGCAAGATCTTCCGGAGTATCGTCGGCGATAATTATACCCTTATCAATAACCAGGACGCGCTCGCATATTTGCTCAACCTCTGAGAGGATATGGGTTGAAAGAATAATTGTACGACGCTTACCCAGTTCTTTGATGACATTTCTAATCTCAACAATCTGTCTTGGGTCTAAGCCCACTGTGGGCTCATCGAGTATAAGTACTTCGGGGTTTCCGATGAGAGCCTGAGCAAGCCCTACCCTCTGCCTGTATCCTTTAGACAGGTTCTTACAGACTCTGTTGTAGACCTCGCTTATTCCGACCAGTTCACAGATTTCGCTTATATGGTCGTTTCTGTTTGGCGTGTCGGCTCTCTTTAACTCGTACACAAAGTCGAGGTACTCGGATACTTTCATATCCAGGTAGAGCGGAGGATGTTCAGGCAGATAGCCGATGTGCTTCTTTGCTGCAATCGGATCCTCCAAAACATCGATATCTGCAACCTTTGCAACTCCGGAGGTTGCCGAAAGGTAACCAGTTATGATGTTCATCGTCGTTGTCTTTCCGGCTCCGTTGGGCCCTAGAAATCCGACAATCTCACCCTCGTTTATCTTGAATGAGATATTGTCGACGCCCCGTTTGTCGCCGTACTTTTTTGTCAGGTGGCTTACTTCAATCATTTTCGTTCCTCCACGTTAAACGCGAGTTTTGATTTTTAGCTATTTTAGCCTCTGTGAGTGGTCGCCTTTAGTCAATTCTAACAAACAACCGTAAGAATTATTATAACATGTATGTCAATAGTTTTCGAGCCCAATTTAAGAAGGCAGGGAAGATGCAATAGAGCATATCCCTGCCGTACAATATTTAACGAATAAACAGAAGCCAGAGTATTCCAATTAAGAACACAGCTACAAGAATCAGAACTGGTAAGAACACTCCTACGGCGGCAATAAGCATAGCAGTAAGATCGCCTTTTTCAAGCTTTGGTTCTTCTTCGGCATTACCTCTGCCTACTATGTTCCGTTCAGTGTGCTTTGTGTCATTTGATTGTTTATCAGCTTTCCTGTTCTTCCTGAACATCGGATGACCTCTCTTCTCTAACCGGATAGTCGGCTGCGTTTGGTACAGTGATAGAGCCGCTCTGCGATTAGCGAAGTGTCCATAATACTAAATCACTAGTACTAAAGACAGTTAGATTGAACAGAACACTATCTGCCTGCCGTCTTAGTCCGCTGATGCATTTTTATCGAGCGGGTGATGGCATGCAACAAAATGTTCGGGGTCAATCTCGTTGAACTCAGGCACAACCTGCTTGCAGATCTCTGTCGCATAGCGGCAACGTGTGTGGAACTTGCATCCCTTCGGGGGATTTATCGGGCTTGGAATGTCGCCTTCAATCAGTATAGGCTCCCTCTTATCGTCTACATCGGTAGTCGGAATAGCTGATAGTAGCGCCTCCGTGTATGGGTGCCTGGGATTTCTAAATATCTCTTCAGATTCAGCCAGCTCGACTATATTCCCAAGATACATTACCCCTATACGGTTGCTAATATACTTAACAACTGAGAGGTCGTGGGAGATGAACAGGTATGTCAGGTTTTCCTGTTCCTTTAGTTCGAGTAGCAAGTTGAGTATCTGCGACTGGATCGAAACGTCGAGTGCCGATACGGCTTCATCACAGATGACAAACTTCGGATTAAGTGCAAGAGAGCGCGCAATGCCGATTCGCTGACGCTGTCCACCGGAAAATTGGTGTGGATAGCGGTGAATCATGTATGACGCGAGACCACAGTCCTCCATAACCTTCATGATGTAATCCTGCATCTTCTCGTCGTCTTTTTTGAAGAAGTCGTGTGCCAAAAGGCCCTCTCCAATTATTTGTCCGACAGTCATTCTGGGGTTGAGTGAGGAGTACGGATCCTGGAATATGAGCTGCATATCGCGGCGTAGCTTTCTCATCTCGGGGTATGTGAGGCGAGCTAGATCGATTCCACCGTCACGGTATCTCTCATTCCGTTGGAATTCGGCGTTATTAGCATACTCGGCGCGCTTTTTATCGATTTGCTCCTCGCTTTTCAGCAGTTCATTTGCCTTCGCATCTATCTGCGTTTGCTTTGCTGACTTCTTCGCCTCAAACTCGTCGATCTTCTTTTCGATTGAGGAAGTGGACTTTCCGTCCCTCTTACGGATTTTTAAATCTCCGTTCAACTCCCGGAGCTCGAGCTCTATCTGCTCCATCTCTTCCTGGAGCTGACATTTTTCCTCGATTATCCGGTAGTTCTTCAGGAACATCTCGCTTACTTCGCTCATGTCATCAGCAATTATGAATCCGCCGATCAGCTGAGCAATATTTAGGAAAGCTTCATGAGCATCACGCTTGGCGTTATCGAGCTCATTACGTTTCTCAAACAGTTTCTTCGCGTTCGGATGATCCTCCGGGATCTCTTCTTTGGCTGAAGCATCTCCGCCATCCCAGCCCAAAAGCTCATCGTATTCACGGTCGATTCTTGCTTGCCTCTCCTGCAGTTCGGTAAGCTCTCTGCGGAGCCTTGGGAGTCTTTCCAAGGTTTCTCTTACGTACTTTGGAGCGATATAGTCCAACTCCCGCCCATAGTACATTGTTTTACCATCTGTTTGATGATACAGCTGCAGCACAGTGCGGCCGAGTGTCGATTTACCGCATCCGCTCTCGCCGACGAGACCTAGTGTCTCGCCTTCGTAGATGTCTAGCGTGATGTCGTCATTGGCCTTAACAACTTGTTTGCTTTTCAGAGGGAAGTACTGCTTCAAGTTACGTATACGCAGTAATACTTTTCTATCTTCCACGTCGGCGACCCTCCTTTTCCGCATAGAAGCAGCGGACCTGGTGGTTCTCATCTACGGTAGTCAGTTCCGGCTCCTCGTTCTTACAGCGCTCTGTAGCATATTTGCACCTCGGCGCAAATTTACATCCCTTTGGAAGATCCAAAGGATGCGGGACGGACCCTGGAATTGCCTCCAGCTTCGCACCACGAGGTGTGTCAAGGCGGGGGATCGATAGCATCAGTCCCTCTGTATAGGGGTGCGAAAATTTACCGTCGGTGAATATTGTTCGGACCGGTGCCATCTCGACAATCTGTCCGCTGTACATAACTGCAACATCATCTGCCATCTTACTTATTACACCCAAGTCGTGGGTAATGAAGAGGATTGATGTGCCCTTTTCATGCTTAAGCTCATTCATCAACTTAAGAATCTGTGCCTGTATCGTTACGTCTAGGGCAGTAGTAGGTTCGTCTGCTATGAGTAGGCTAGGACGGCATGCAAGCGCCATCGCTATCATAACACGCTGCCTCATTCCACCCGAAAGCTGATGCGGATATTGCTTGACAACAGCTTCAGGATTCGGGATCTGGACGTCTGCAATCATCCGAACCGCCTCTTTGGCGGCCTCTGCCTTAGTCATGTCCTGATGGACCATAAATGTCTCAGCTATCTGCTTCTCGATAGTGAAGACCGGGTTCAGACTTGTCATGGGCTCCTGGAATATGATGGAGATCTCGTTGCCTCGTATTTTGTACATGTCGTTCATTGATATTTTGGAAAGGTCCTGGCCGTTAAATAGGATCTCACCACTGTCGATATATCCATTTCCATCTAGCAACCGCAAAATGCTCATTGCGGATACCGATTTGCCGCATCCGCTCTCACCGACGAGGCCAAGAGTCTTTCCGGCTTCGACGGAATAGGATACGCCGTTTACAGCTTTGACCGTTCCGCGTTTTGTCTCAAAATAGGTGTGTAAATCTTTAATTTCTAGCAAAGCCACTTCGTATCCCTCCTATCTTCCGTCGCTGGCTTTCGGATCGACAGCATCTCTGAGTGCGTCGCCGACAACGTTAATACAAATAGTTGCTATACTTAAGAATAGTGCAGGGAACACCCATCTCCACCAGTAGTCTCTAAGAACAGTAGTGCTGATACTGGCAGTGAGCATGTTACCCCATGTTGGGCTGGGCTCTGTCACACCAAATCCAAGGAAGCTCAATGAGGACTCTGTGAGCATGCTTGTAGCAAAGCTCAGAGTCAGGCTTACCAAAGCAACGGTTATAACGTTTGGAAGTATGTGACGGAATATTATTTTGCCCTCTTTAATACCTAGTGCCTTAGCAGCAGTTACAAACTCCTGCTCACGCGCTGAGAGCATCTGTGCTCGTACTAGTCTGGCTATTCCCGGCCAGCTTAGTACGCCTAGTATGACCATTATCATAAATATCCGAGCTGTTTCGGGTATCTTGTTTCCAATAAGGTAAGAAAGTATCATCGCGAGGGGTAGGAAGGGGAGACCGCCGACTATCTCAGCTACACGCATGAGGATCATGTCGACTTTACCACCGTAATAGCCTGCAAAACCGCCGATAAGGATTCCGAGGATACCGGATATTATTACCGACACAGCGCCAATTGTCAGTGTTATTCTTCCGCCTGTCAGCAGACGCAGGAAGACGTCACGTCCGTATTGGTCTGTACCCATTAAATAGCCCTTCAGGCCCCATGTATGAACTTTTCCGTTGCTATCAATAGCGTAGTTCTGGAAGTAATTCGAATGAACCGAAACGATGTTTGAGAGTTTTGGAGCATTCGACTGACGGTTATTGTTCTGTCCCCACGATCTTACTGTACCGTCATTTAGAAGCACTGTGAAATGGCTACGGCCTGCGGTAATCTGCTTAACATTTCCCTGTACACCCTCAGGAATGTTGTTCTCACCATATAGGTAAGTGCCCCACATGTGGATGTGGCCGTCATCTGTTAATGCCATAGCAACTCTATCGGTAGAAGCCAAATCAACAGCCCGCCCCTGAACCTCTTCAGGTATTCTATTGAAGGGGGTATCTTTCTTTGCCATGCTGACGACCTGGCGGTCCTTAGTGATTGCAATAATCGTTGTTGTATTGAATGTGAATTTGTCTATTGTTCCCTGATACGGTTTGGGGTCAATATCAACTATGTTTTCGTTACCCCAAACGTAAATATTGCCTGAGGAATCGAGAGCTGCAGAGACCTGATGGCCTGCTCCTATCTGTACAATATCTGCTTCCTGTGCTTCCTCTGGTATCTTGTCGAGGTTTAGTCTGTCATAACCCCATGTATATATTCTATTATTCTCTGCAAGGACAAGAATGTGGTCAAGGCCGCAATCGACCTGAACTACCTTTCCTATACCTGCAGGAGTTCTTTTCAGCTTTTCGGTAAGTGTTCCCCATGTGTAGAGGTTGCCTTGTTTATCTATACCTGCTCCGAAAGTAGAACCGGCATCTACCTGGAGGGCATTGCCCTGCATATCCTTCGGCACCTTCATAAAGTTGGATGCGGGCCTTATATTCTGCTGGGTTGCATCCTGATAGTTTTTATCCAGCGGGAAAATGCGCGAGCCGACAAAGCAAAACAGAAATATGAAGGCAAAAATAACCATGCCAACAATAGCGAGGCGTTTCGACAAAAAGTTGTTTACAATTGTACGAAACGGACTCTGCATCTGCTCCTCTTCAAAGAGGGACAGCTCCTTCTTAGGAGCTAACCCAAACATCTTTCGAAGGCTTTCCTTAAAGGAGGTTCCGTATATGCTTTTCTTTTTATTATTATCAGACATTCTGGTACCTCCTCTTATGCCAATTTTACGCGGGGATCGACCAGGACATACGCAAGGTCCATTAACAAGTAGCCCGCTAAGGATAAAATAATGTAGAACAGCTGCATGGCGAGTACCACCATGAAGTCTTGCTGCATGAGGGAGTTGATCATAACTCTACCCATGCCGGGATATAGGAAAATATTTTCAAAAACTACAGATCCGCTGAATATGCTTAAAAACCAGCTGATAAGGATCGTCATGAACGGTATTAGAGCATTTCGGAATGCATGCGAGTAGATTACTACCTTCTCTCTGAGTCCTTTAGCCCTTGCTGTACGGATATAGTCCATGGTAAGCGTCTCAACCATTGTTGCACGAACATAACGGACTATTCCGGCAAGACTGCTAAATACCATTGCTGTAACAGGCAGAACTAGGTAGTATGCCCTGTCAAGCAAATACTTGATTCCGGTGTAGCTAGCACCAGGCGAACTAACACCACTTATCGGAAACAGCCTTAGCTTTACCGCGAAAACAAAGATGAACAAAATGGCAATAATAAATCCCGGCAGACTGTAGCCGATAATTGTTAAGACTTGTGTTGCACTGTCAAACGTACTGCCTTTTCTGACAGCCGTTGCAATACCCAGTGGTATAGTAATTGCAAATACAAATACAAGTGACACGATGTTCATGATCACTGTATTTTTCATTGGTGCCTTTATTACTTCCTTTACAGGTTGCTTATAGACACTTGAAAAACCGAAGTTACCCTGTAATACGTTCCCCATCCAGGATATATACTGGTAGGGGATAGACCTATCCAATCCGAGCTGCTTGCGCATATCATTATACATCTGATCGTATATTTCCGGATCCATTGTCTCTCTGCTACCCTCCAGCATCATTCGGGCAGGGTCTCCCGGGAGGCTTTTATAGATGATAAACAACAGAATGGATAAAATAAAAAATACAAATATGATATATAATAGGCGCTGTGAGATATATCTTATCAACGGTGACTCACCCCTTTGAATTTTGCAGAGTATGAAAGCAGAGACATAGCATTTTCCACCAAGAAAACAAGAGTAATGTGAAATGTAGAGGATAGGGTATACAAGCCCCTTGCGTTGTACACCCTTATCCTCTTTTTTATTTAATGGCTATTTTTTACAGCCACTCCATAAGGAGTACTATTTATTTTGATCGAAACCTTACAGATGACTTACTTGCTGTCTACAACGTATGCTCTCAGGATTGCATACTCGAATCCCCACAGTGAGGATGGTTCGTAGTTCTTGAGTCTTTCATTGTAGAAGATGTGGTAGTCGTCTGAATACAGCGGAATGTCTGGCAGCAGATAGTTCCAACGCTTCTGGAACTCGAGCCACTTGGCGGAGAATGATTCTGTGTCGCCAGGCTCTGTCTTAGCCATCGAGTCTGCGAGGCTATACAGTTCTTCGTCAGCGATGAAGTTAGTGTTATAGGTGCCGCCGTATGTCTCAAGATCTGTGTGGTAGTAATACTCAGGATACTGGATCGGGTTGAATCCTGTTCCGAGGTTGAACATGTTGATGCTGGGCTCGTCAACGTCCTGATAGTAGTTGTCAAGCAGCTCAGCAAACTGTACTGTGGTACCGACAATCTTCATACCGATTTCTTCAACTGCAGGTACGAGCATTGCGTTGAGCAGGTCGGATACGGGGTTGTCAGGTGTGTTCATCCACTGAATCTCGAGTGGCATGAGGGTTCCGTCATCAAGCTTCTTGTGACGTAGTCCGCTTCCACTATATGGCTTGCCATTGGCGTCTAGTGTCCAGCCGCCTGCCTCAAGTACTTCAACTGCCTTTTCAGGGTTGAATGTGTACTGAGTGAGTTCTGTTGCAAGAGCGTCCTTGTTTGCCGCATACTCCCACTGAGCCTGTCCATAATAACCGTGAACGACTATTGCGAAGCCCTGTGAGTACTGACGTGCAAACTCGTCGCGGTCGAGCATCCAAGCAATAGCCTGGCGTACTTCAACAAACTGTGTCGGACCATGGTTACATGCAAATGCAATCTTGCCATAGCCGTGACGTGGATAGTGCGAATAGCTAAATCCGCCCTTCTCGACCAAGTCGAGACCTGTGTTGATGGATGTTCCTCCGGACTGCTCTCCGCCAATGTCGATCTGGCCTGTTGCAAGTTCGTCAAACTCTGTTGACGTGGA
>JAAYOS010000102.1 GCA_012520195.1 Clostridiales bacterium
ATTTTCTGTATATTCTTGCTCTGCTGCTACTTACTCCATCAAGCCTACTGTCTTCTCTACATTCTGGACAAATATTATACCGTTACCGGGCTCATCCATCATTAGCTTTTTGTTTATTACCGATATAATTGGCTCAACAACATCATACTTTGCCAGAATCAGTACGATCTCCTTTTCAGGTTCGATTTCCATCGAGAATACTTTGCTTGTCTCGTGTATGCCTGACCCTCTGGCCCTTATGACTGTGCCGCCCTTAGAACCCGCGGACTCGGCAGCAGCTATTACCTCTTCTGCTTTGCCTCTGTCTACTATAACCGTTATGGCCTGGTACTCTGACATTGGGTCTCCACCTCTCTCCTTCAAACAGTTCAAATGATCATATGCCTTTGACCCGATAACTTCACAAATCCTTATTGTGAACGCTATACCATGGTTAGGCTTATGGAGTTTCAGTTCTTTCTGCAATGCATCAAGAGCTCTATATGCAGTGTCACTCTCTGCAAACAGGAGTACAATTTCCTTCTTAACATCAGATAGCGCTAAGAATTCGAGGACACGGTTCTTAACAGTACCCTCACCATAAAAGATAGTACCGCCTCTTACTCCATTCTGCTTGGCGATGTGCAGTGCTCTGGATCCGTGTCCGTGATTGAGTATTGCACATATTAATGTGATCCCATCATGATTACTATCCCGGCTGTCCATCTTTGTTGACACCTTCCTTTCTGAGCTTTATCTTATATATTAACCCTAATATCTGTAACGCAATTATCGGTGTCATAGCTACTACAGATATCATCCCGAAACCGTCCTCAATAACATTGGCTCCAGGCACAGCTTGCGCTGCTCCTTGGAAAAATGCGAGTATAAAGGTTGCTGTCATTGGCCCAGAAGCAACTCCGCCCGAGTCAAAGGACATGCCCACAAATAGATCGGGAACAAAAAATGACATAATTACCGATAGCGCAAATCCCGGCAGTATATAGTGCCAAAGCTGGATAGAGGGTACTAGGATCCTTATCATTGCAATCATTACTGCTATGCCAACCCCGATTGAGAGCGTTAGGAGCACGATCCTTCTTCTTACTGATCCACTTGTAACATCCTCAATCTGATGGGTTAAAACACTGACCGCAGGCTCGGCCAGAATGGTCACAAGCCCTAAAATGAATGCAACAATAACAGCATACAACTTATTATCGTGTGATGCAACTATTGCACCAAGTTTTGACCCGACATCCATAAATCCGGCGTTTACCCCTGTTAGGAATAGTACAAGTCCAAACCATACGAAGAGTATACCTATTATGATCCTGCGGACTTGTTTTCTTGAAACCTTGTTCGCTCCAAGTTGAAGTACAACAAAAATAATAACAATAGGTGCAAGAGCAAAAACTACCTCAATGGCAACTCTTGGGGCAGTTTCAAAAAATGCTCGCAGAACTGATCCATTGATGTCCTCAATTATCTCAAGAGAACCTGTCATACCTTTGCCGTCTGTAAAAAGACCCATAAGTAACATTGCAAGGATTGCTCCGGTAGATGCAATGCCTACGAGCCCAAAGCTGTCCTCCTCGGACTGCACACTATCCTTTTTCAACACAGCTACACCCATTGTTAATGCTAACATGAATGGAACTGTAAGAGCACCTGTTGTAGCACCTGAAGCATCAAATGCTATTGCAAGGTAATCCGCAGAAGAAAACAACGATAAAATAAAAATGACAAAATATACTCCTGCAAAATAGTACCGGAATCTGATACTTCTAACAACTCTAAAAATCCCAAGGGACATCATTACACCAATTCCGACCGAGACTGCAATGACCATCCCCCATTTTGTTATCTGTCCCGCTGTTACTGTGTCCACTTGACCTGCTAAAATATGCAAATCCGGCTCAGCAACCGATATAAAAAAACCTGATATTGCTCCTACAACTAATATCACACCAAGTTTATTGGATTTGGCCAGGAATCCTCCCATTTGATTTCCAATGGGTGTTATGCCTAGGTCAACCCCCAGTAGAAACACAGCGAGCCCAATAATTATTAGAACTACGCCAACAAGAAAGCGAAGGGTCAAAGTCGTGCCTATCGGGGCAATGGTGAAATTCAGCAGTAAAACAATAGCTGTAATGGGAAGTACCGAATATAAAACCTCTTTAAACTTAGCAGTCAGGGCATTCAAATGTCAGTCAATCCTTTCGGTTGGATTTGTTATGCTATTATATATCACTACCTTCTTTTCGAAGTTTTTTCATGAGCATACCTTGTATATTCTATATGAAACATGTTTTTTTGTCTACATTGAACTTGTGAAAGTTTATATGCCACAAATAACAAAATATAGTAATTAAGCTGTCACAACTCAAAAATCGCTGATTTTGCGCAAATTCTTGGGTTCTGTGTGATTCTTCGAAGGGTGATATGTGGTACACAGCATATTATATATCACATTCCGTATAATAACGCTGATATTCGACTCTCCGTATACACATTACTTCGAATTTTGCGCATTTTTCGCACTATATGTAACACTGGATATATTGCTCTCTTCACACGTTAAGCTGAGGACTTGTCCTGAATCTTTAGAGGGTTGCAGGTATGAGAAAAAAAGTGTTGCATTTTTTCGTTTGTTCTGATATTATATCAGATGTCGCCCAAAAGGGCAGTAATACATTGTTCTGATAATTAATGTTTGAAATATATTACTTAAAAGGAGGTGCAGGAATGGCTAAATGCAATATTTGTAGTAAGGGTGTCTCATTCGGAATAAAAGTATCACACTCTCACAGACGCTCCAACAGAACCTGGAAGCCGAATATAACACGCGTTAAAGCCATGGTCGACGGTTCACCGCGCCGCATCCATGTCTGTACCAAGTGCCTCCGTTCCGGCAAGGTAACTCGCGCAGTCTAAGCTGGAAAAGTGCTATAGATGAATATAAGTTTATTTGTCGACAAGCTGGAAAAGCACTAAAGATGAATATGGGTTTATTTGCCGTCAAACGGCAATCAACCAACAGATTTCAAAAACCGTCACTTGTGGGTTCATAAGTGACGGTTTATTGTTTGGTTCGGGTTACTTTCTACGCACTCGGGTTAACCTCTGCGATTTTGGATTCTAGATTGTTCTTTTGGACGCATTTGGATTGGCCTTCCACATTTGGTAAGCTGCTGGAGTAGAAGATGGATTAGAAAATGTCACAATAATGCAAAAAGCCCTTGACAGTAAACCCACTTCACAGCTTAATATGTGTATAGATACATCTCACTATGTTATTAATATAACTCAAATTTCTATTAATATAACTTACCAGGTGTTATAGACACAGCTTAACATATGTATAGAGGGGGTGCTTACATCGTGACGATAAAAGAGATCGAAGAGCTAACCGGTTTGGCTCGCGCAAATATTCGTTTCTACGAACGCGAGGGACTTATATCTCCGGAGCGAATGAGTAACGGATACAGAAACTATTCGGATGATGATCTACAGGAGCTGCTAAGGATAAAGCTACTGCGCAGCCTTAATGTTTCAATAGATGAGATAAAATCCCTTCAAAACGGCAGCCTTTCTTTAGACGGCACTCTTTCAAAGCAAATCACAAAGTTGGAGCGAGAGAAGAAAGATATTGCGTATGCACAGGATATTTGCCGCGCAGTACAAGAAGAAAAAGTGTCTTATACAGCCCTAGATGCAAAGAAGTACCTCGAGGGCATAGTTCAAGTGTCAAAAGATACAGAAAGCACCTATTTTAATATAAGCGAAGACTACGTTCCTCAAGCTTTTACACCGTGGAGGAGATTTTTAGCTAGAACATTTGACCTAATGCTTTATAGTCTACTTAGAGATTTTCTCCTTGTTATGCTTTTCCGGACAAATATATCCTCCCAAAGTTCTGTTGAAAACTTCTTTCTTACATACATATCGCTTGGGCTTATGCTTTTAATTGAGCCTCTATGGATAAGTATGTTCAATACCACACCCGGCAAAGCCATATTCGGACTAAAGATAGAGAACATTGACAGGACGCGTCTCACCTATGGCGAAGCTTATATGCGCACTTGGGGTGTCATAGGCGCAGGCATGGGCTATAACATCCCAATCCTCGGTGCGGTACGTCTTTGGAAAAGTTATAAGAGGTGCTCGGAAAACGAGACCCAACCCTGGGATCTTCCAGTATCATATACCATCGAAGACACAAAAACATACCGAGGCTTCGTCTATGTCGGGGCAAACATTGCACTATTTGCAGTTCTCGCCACACTTATGTCCTCTCAGCTTATTCCCCCGAACAGAGGTGACCTGACTGTCGCAGAGTTTGTTGAAAACCATAATTACTATGCTCGATATTACGGGTTCAACTTTGGAGATAGATATCTCAACGACGAAGGAAAATGGGTGCAGATAGAGAACTACGGGACAGTACATGTAGATACCGTCTATAGAGAGTTTCCGGAGTATAAGTTTGAACTTGAAAATGGCAAGATACAAAAGATATCATTCAACATCGAAATAACTAATACCGACAGAGTTCTAGGTTCATATGATCCCTATATGTTCCTGACAACCCTTTCCTTAGCAGGTGCCCAGAAAGATGTGGGCCTCTTCTCAAAAATACCTAATAGGATTGCCAGTCATATTGGATCTAATTCCTTTAACGACTATAGCTTAAAAGAAGCCGGTATCACCGCGACTTGTGATACCGACTACTCAGGCTTTGGTTTCATTCTAGAAGAAATAATGATTCCGGATACTCCTTCCGAAAACAACCACTTTAGTTTGAGTTTTTCAGTTTACTCCGACTGACTGTTTTTTAATAAGTCCCTGATTTCAGCAAGGAGTAGGATCTCTTTCGAATCCTCTTCCGGCTCGGGCTCAGGTTCCGGCTCAGGCTCAGATTCCGTCTCAGCTTCAGGCTCATGCTCATCTTCTTGTGTGTGAGCCTTTATCCTCTCTTCAATACGGCTCCTGAAAGTGTTTATTCCCTTTACCATTATAAACACGACTGCCGCTATTATCAGAAAATCGATTGCACGCTGTAGAAATGCTCCGATACGGATTGCAACCTCTTCGGTGACGCCTTCTACTGGCTTTACCAGCACCCATTTCAGTTGCTCGAAGTTGACTCCGCCGATTATGAAACCGACAACCGGCATAATGACGTCATTTACCAGTGAGTTTACGATTGCTGTAAACGCACTTCCTATGATTATACCGACTGCGAGGTCAATTACATTACCACGGGATATAAACTCCTTGAACTCTGAGATTATTTTGCTCTTTTTCCTTTTCTTCTCCATTTTTAATGTCCCCCTCTCTCATTTCACGTAGGATAACTAACTGACATGCGGGAATAACTGGCCAACATTTATGTAACTGATATGTAACTGACAACTAACAACTGACAGTGGTGACTCTTGTAGGCGAATAGGTTTCCCTTCATCTACATTTTCATCTTGAACTTTGATTCGGTTCCCTCGATCAGGCGCTTTATATTCGACCTGTGCATAAATATTACGAGTGCTGCTATTAGCACTGTAGCAACAATAAAATGCAGATTGGCGTCGTAAAAGAGCCATGTGCAGAAAGGCAAAGCAGCTACCGCACACACTGAGCCAAGCGACACATATCTTGTAAACTGAACTATAACTGCAAACAGGCTTATGCATATAAGGAATATCCGCCAGTCAATAACCAATATCAGAGCTGCGGTAGTAAGGACGCCCTTTCCTCCCCTGAATCTAAAAAACACAGGAAACATGTGACCCAATATAACAGCGATGCCTGCAACCAGTTTTCCCATGAATCCAACCATCCATCCGGCCAAAAGAACAGGTACGACGCATTTCAGTACGTCTCCAATCAAGACGCCGAGAGCGCTTTTTGTTCCGAAAGAGCGAATGTAGTTTGTTATTCCTGCGTTACCGCTGCCAAAACCGCGAATATCCGATCCATTTGCATATTTAGAAACGATAATTGAGAAATTCAGGCTCCCGCAAAGGTAGGAGATTAAAACAACAATAATGTATTTCAGTGTATCACTCATGGTAGCACCTCTTCACTTTAATGATTATTTCTCTCCTCTCTGTTTTACTGTAAACCGAACTGGCGTCCCTTCAAATCCGCATGTGTCACGGATTCTATTTTCTATATAACGCTGGTAGGAGTAATGGAACAGTTCGGGGTCGTTGAGAAAAACAACAAAATTCGGAGGTCCTGTACCGGTCTGTGTAATATAGTATATACGAAGCCTTCTACCCTTCTTGGATGGCGGCTGCATTCTTGCCATTGCGTCCGACAGGATGTTGTTCAGAACACCGGTCGTAACCCTCTTATTCGACTGTTCATATACCCTGTTTATCAGTTCAAACAGGCGGTGCACCCTCTGCCCTGTTTCGGCGGATATGAAAAGTATGGGTGCGTAGTCCATATAGCGAAGGCCAGCACGAACTTCTTTCTCCATATTCGCCATAGTTTTTTCGTCTTTGTCCACAAGGTCCCACTTGTTGACAACTATAATCGAGGCCTTACCAGCTTCGTGCGCGAGACCGGCGACCTTTGTATCCTGCTCGGTCACTCCCATTGTCGCATCAATGAGAATCAGACAAACCTCTGAGCGCTGAACAGCAATGGTAGTTCGAAGAACGCTGTATTTTTCAATCGACTCGTTAACCTTTGCCTGCTTGCGGAGTCCTGCAGTATCTATGAAATTGTATTTGCCGTGTTCGTTCTCGAAGTATGAGTCTATGGCGTCCCTTGTAGTTCCGGGAATATCGCTGACTATTACCCTCTGCTCACCGAGGATCTCATTAAGGAGCGATGACTTACCGACATTCGGCTTCCCGATGATGGCAACATTAATTAGACCCTCATCATCTTCAACCTCCTGTTCCGACGGGAAATGCTTCACGCACTCATCCAACAGATCACCGGTTCCGAGGCCGTGAAATGCGGACACCGCAAACGGGTCTCCGATACCGAGATTATAAAACTCGTACAACTCGGGGGGAGGGGGGCCCGCTGTGTCGCACTTGTTAACGGCCAGGACAATTGGCTTCGCTGAGCGCAGCAGCATGTCGGCAACTTCTTTATCTGCTGCAGTAACTCCTGTATGGATATCGGTAACCAGGATTATTACATCCGAGGTGTCTATCGCGATATATGCCTGTTCGCGCATAAACAGTAGCATCTCATCATCGGTTTTCGGCTCTATTCCGCCCGTATCTACGAGATCGAACCTTCTTCCGCTCCACTCACACTCAGCATAAATGCGGTCACGGGTGACACCAGGCGTGTCCTCAACGATTGAAACACGTTTTCCGACAAGCCGGTTAAACAGCATCGATTTTCCTACATTTGGTCTTCCAACAATTGCTACCAAAGGCAGTGACATCGGTTCACCTCATCATTATAGTATTAATTAGGTCGCTGCCTCTGTTTTCCACAGGCACCACCTTTACACCGAGAGCTTGCTCTACATCCTCCACAGTAACGTCATCAAGAAAAACATTCTCCCCTGACCTCAACATGTTGATCGGAATGAGAATGCGAGGCGGAAGAGCTTCGTGCTTCAGTGCATTTATTAAATCTCCACCGGTGACGAGGCCGGAAACGGTTATCTTTTCTCCAAAATAACTGTTCTTGACACCGTACACACGGTAACTAACATTATTACATTTTGTCCGTAAAAGGTCAATAAGATTACACATTATCGGGGCAAAAAGTTCTCCTGTTGCGATGGCAAAGGGTTCAATCGACTCTACCTCTTCCAGTTCTTCCAAGCTGAGCTCGAACTCCTCCTTGAACTGTGCGACCATCCCAACCCCGTTCTCTATCTGTGGAAAGTCCTCGTAGTAGTCTGCATTAGGTATCGGTAACTCAGCCTTCAGGTAGAGCTCATCAGCACAATAGAATATACGGGTGCCAAACCGTTCCTTACAGGCATCCCCTATTTCATCGACTATAGAAATCACTTGCAACGCGTCCTGCTTTTCTACAGCTCTTAATTTCGCAAGATTGTCACGGTACTTTGTAATTCCAACCGGTACTACCGAAACGCTGTGCATAGAGGGATGAAGCTTCTCCAAATCTCTCAATGTGCGCCGCAGCTCGTCACCGTCATTATATCCCGGACACAGCACAATCTGTCCATTCATGATAATGCCGGCATCTGCAAACTCCTTTAAGTATTCAAGTGCTATGCCCGCATTGCGGTTTCCGAGCATCTTGACTCTCAACTCCGGGTTAGTTGTGTGTATAGAGATGTTTATCGGACTTATGTGCATTCGAACGATCTTGTCCACATCACTCCTTGTTAGATTCGTAAGTGTGATGTAATTTCCCATAAGAAAACTGAGGCGGGCGTCGTCGTCCTTAAAGTAGAGTGTATCCCTCATTCCGGGCGGCAACTGGTCTATAAAGCAAAATACGCAGCGATTTGAGCAACTGCGGGGGCTGTCCATAAGATATGTCTCAAAGTCAAGTCCCAGCGGCTCTCCCTCCGACTTCTCAATATATGACTCAATCAGATGGCCATCACGCATGACAACGATATCAAACTCTTCATCGTAAGAGTAGAACATGTAGTCCAGCACATCTCTCACTTTCTGCCCTGCAATCGAGACAAGCTCGTCTCCCACCCGGATTCCGGCTCTGTAAGCAGGACTCTGTTTGTCAACGCCTGTAATTTTGGACATACTATGATTACCCCCTATGGCCCATGATTATTTCCAACAATGGCCCCATAATTATTTCCAAAAACACATCAATCCGGCTACTGCCGGATTGATTAATCCTTATTATTTGTCATCCACCGCAAGCGCTTCACGTCCTTTGTAGCTTCCGCAGGCTTTGCAAACCCGATGGGGTAGTCTAAGCTCGCCACATTTTTCGCAGGCAACTAACGAAGGCATGCTGAGTTTCCAATGGGAGTTGCGCCTCTTGTCACGCCTAGCTTTGGATGTTTTTCTCTTTGGAACCGCCATTTTGACACCTCCTTCTGGTTGCAGAAATCTGCAGTCCGCTCTCAGGTAAACCGACAGCTTATTTTAGCAAATCCTTAAGTTTTTCAAGCCTCGGATCAATTTCCGGCTCGCAGTCACACGGGCCGTCGTTTAGATTGCTTCCACACCTCGGACAAAGTCCGTTGCAGTCGAGGCTGCACAGCAACCTCATGTCACTCTCCAGAATAATATTGGAGCGAACTACTTCGTCGGTGTCCACCGTGGCATCTTCGATCACCACAATATCAGCATTCTCTATATCCTCGGGATTCTCCAGGAATTCAACAAGAATAGTCTCTACTGTAATAGAGTAGGGCCTTTCGACTTCGTCGGTACAACGGTCGCACTCGAACCTTATTATTGTATCACATTCTGCGACCATATGCAAGACGCCTGCGCTGTTGTAAACCTTTCCTGAAATTTTTACGGGGTTTACAAATGGTTTGGAGAAACTAATCTCCACATCGCTGAAATCAGCTTCATAACTGAAAGGGATGGAGCCGCCCGGAACATCTATAATTTCACTTAACCGTAATAACATCCCAGAACCTCCATACTTTACTTTTCAAGAAACCCACAGGACTATGAAACCGCCCCCTTAGAGCGGTACGATTGGTATTATACTTTGACCGGTCCCTTTTGTCAACATTTTTCGAACCTTACCATAATTAACTATAATATATCCGAAAGCATATTCGAATAGATATTTGGCCCTGTCCTTCTTCTTGTCCTGCTCAGCTTCTTATTGCCATAAGTTGTTGAAACAGTTTGCGATATTTGTTATGATAGCACCATAACAGGAAAAAGCTACGTGAGATAAAGCCGAGATGATGTTGCCATCATCTTTAGCGCACCTGGTGTTGTGTAATACCGAATGAGAACCGAGCTGGATACCAAAGAAGGTTTACAGGTTTACAGGTTCTGTGTAATATCGGAGGAGAAATGTGAAGACCGTTACTGTTGGAAAAAATGATGCGGGACAGCGCCTTGACCGCTTCCTAAGAAAGACATTTCCCAATCTGCCCTCTTCCCTGATCCATAAGTCGATAAGAAAGAAAGATATTACGCTCAATAAGAAGAGAACATCCCCCGACACACGAATCGTAGAAGGAGATATCATTAAGCTTTTCCTGAGGTCTGACTTTTCCGATGATTCCGATTATTCAAAGGTATCGAAATTCCGCACACCCGATCTGGGATTTATGAGTATTACAGATCCTAACCTAAACATTATCTATGAGGACGAAAATCTTCTGCTTCTCGATAAACCACCTGGCATCCTTTGCCACAGCAGCAAACCAAACGAACTGAACACCCTCATCACACACGTGCAAGCATACCTATACCGGAAAGGTGACTACAGTCCTGAAGAGGAAAACTCATTCTCACCTGCACTGTGCAACAGGATTGACCGCAACACTGGCGGAATAGTGATCGCGGCAAAGAATGCCGAAACACTGCGCACAATCAACCGGTTGCTCCGGAATGGGGAAATTGACAAACTATATTTGTGTCTAGTATACGGCCACCCGGACCCACCCTCCGGTGTGCTAAAAGGCTATATCACTAGAGACCGCGATAAACGGATGGTAACCGTGCATGACGAAAATATGCCCGAATCCAAGTACTCCAAAACTGAGTACACTACCCTTAAGTCAAACGGACGCATGAGTTTGCTCGAATGTCGTCTCCTTACCGGGCGGACACATCAGATTCGCTCTATGATGCTTGCGGCAGGTCACCCTATTGTAGGAGATAGAAAGTATGGCCTTGGTAGCAAAGAAGATAGGTCATTCAAACATCAAGCCCTATACTCATATAAAATTAGATTTGATTTCGAAACAGATGCAGGTAAGCTCAACTATCTAAATCACCGGTCCTTTGAAGTGGACTCTGTGCCCTTTGAAACACTGATTTAGTGCGAAATCAATACCACCAATGATTGCACAGAATTAGTGCATACCCATAATATATCCTATTCGATTCCGGATATGAGCAAATATAAACAGAATTTCCGTGTACGGGAATCGCAAATCGGAGCACACCGGAGTATGCACGAGATATTTCGAGCATTCGTGAATTACTTCTATGCCATCTAAGTGATACCAAAAATTATACGTAATTTCCTGTGAAATTAAGAATTTTGTCATTGACTTTTCGATTGACTCGATATATATTGGTCTTTGGTTTACACCCACTGAGGTTAACACCCGTTAAGGGTTAACCTATTAAAGCGAAACGGGGGATGATAAATGAAAAAAGAGCTTATTCGCCTGGTCAACTGTGTAATGGAGTTCGACGGCGAGGCTGTACTGAAATCAATCAATCTAACAGTATACGACAAAGAATTCCTCACATTGTTAGGTCCAAGCGGATGTGGAAAGACGACAACGCTTAGGATTATCGGCGGCTTCGAAACCCCAACCTCGGGCGAAGTGCTGTTTGACGGTGTGAGGTTTAATGATGTCCCGCCATACAAACGGAAAGTCAACACGATTTTTCAGAGGTATGCTCTCTTCCCGCACCTTAATGTATTTGAAAATGTTGCATTTGGTCTTCGGGTGAACAAAGTTCCAAAGAATCAGATCGAGCCCGCTGTAACCGAAATGCTACAGCTTGTCGGACTGAAGGGGTATGAACATAGAGATGTGTCCTCCCTTTCCGGTGGTCAGCAGCAGCGTGTTGCAATTGCTCGCGCCCTTGTGAACAATCCGCGTGTGTTGCTTCTAGACGAACCTCTGGGCGCTCTCGACCTAAAACTCCGTAAGGAGATGCAGACCGAACTGAAGCGTATTCAGCAGCAGTCCGGCATCACATTCATCTACGTAACTCATGACCAGGAAGAGGCCCTCAGTATGAGTGACACTATCGCAGTCATGAATAATGGAACGATCCAGCAGATAGGCTCCCCCACAGATATCTATAATGAACCTCAAAATGCCTTTGTCGCTGATTTTATTGGTGAGTCAAACATCATCGACGGAATCATGAAGCAGGACTATCTTGTCTCCTTCGGCGGAAAGAACTACGACTGCGTAGATGCAGGGTTTAAGCCGAACGAAGAAGTTGATGTGGTGGTCCGCCCCGAAGACATTGATGTAGTGCCTCTCGAGAATGGTCTGTGGAGCGGTGTTGTAAAGTCCGTGGCCTTTAAAGGAGTCCACTATGAGATAATGGTGGATTCAGGTGACTATGTCTGGATGATCCATTCAACCGATGCACAGGTTCCGGGCACCACAGTCGGTATGATGTTGGAACCCGAGGATCTTCACATAATGCACAAGTTCTACCCCAACGGGAGTGTAGCCGGAGTTGCGGAGGTGGAGTAGATGAGGAAATCCCGAAGATTAGCTTCTCTGGCATTGCCTTACGGCGTCTATGCCCTCATTTTCATACTTGCACCGCTGCTCTTAATACTTTTCTATAGCCTTTTTTATCAAGGAAGCCAGGGCTTCGCGTTCACACTAAAACACTTCCTGAAATTCTTTGATTTTAGCGAGCCGGTCTACATGAAGGTGCTTGTCCGCTCTGTACGGATTGCACTTGTATCAACGGTCATATGCCTGATCATAGGCTATCCAATGGCCTTTATCCTATCCCGCATGAATCCCAGGGTTCGAAACATAGTGTCCTTCCTCTTTGTGCTGCCTATGTGGATGAACTTTCTACTCCGAACATATGCCTGGATGACACTGCTCGAAAACACTGGTGTAATAAACTCACTATTAGGCTCCCTTGGACTCCCTCCCATCAACATCATGTACACCGAGGGCGCTGTAATATTCGGAAATGTCTACAACTTCCTCCCTTTCATGATACTGCCTATTTACAATGTACTTATCAAAATCGATAAGAGTGTTGTTGAAGCGGCGGGTGATCTCGGGGCAAACTTTTTTAAGACATTCACGAAGGTAATATTCCCGCTCAGCCTGCCCGGTGTCACCAGCGGTATCACTATGACTTTCATGCCCGCAGTCACTACTTTTGTTATATCCAAACTGTTAGGCGGAGGTCAAAATGCTCAAATCGGTGACCTCATCGAAAGGCAGTTCAAGTCGGTTGGAGATTGGGGATTCGGTTCTGCCATGTCCGTCATTCTCATGCTTATAATCCTAGTTGTGGCCGGCTTCATGAACAGTTATGAAAAGGATAAATCTGCGGGGGGTGTTTTGCTGTGAAGCGTCTGATTAAAATAACAAAGGGCGCCTACTCCGCTCTTATATTCGCATTTCTTTACGCGCCAATTGCCGTGCTCATCATATTCTCATTCAACGAATCGAAATCCCGCGGCTCTTGGGGCGGTTTCTCTCTGAAGTGGTACGAGTCGCTACTCCAAAACAGCGAAATCATGCGTTCGCTCTTCAACACCTTGCTTATTGCTGTGCTCGCCTCACTTATCGCAACAGCGATAGGGACCGCTGCAGCGATCGGAATAAACAGCATGAACAAGAGAATACAGAATGCATTCATGAACATAAGCTATATACCGGTACTAAACGCTGATATAGTAACCGGCGTCTCACTCCTGGTACTGTTTTTGTTTCTTGGAATCCCGCTAGGGAGAATCTCTCTACTGCTCGCACATATTTCCTTTAACATTCCGTATGTTATCCTATCCGTCATGCCAAAGCTAAAGCAGATGAACAAACACACCTATGAGGCCGCCCTGGATCTGGGGTGCTCGCCGCTTAAGGCATTGTGGAAGGTCGTCGTTCCCGAAATTATGCCGGGTGTTGTAACGGGCGCCATTTTGGCATTCACACTCTCCATCGATGATTTTGTAATCTCATTTTTCACCACCGGTGCTGGGGTCAACACCCTGTCAATCACAATCTATTCAATGGTCCGCCGCGGTGTCAAGCCCGAGATAAACGCACTCAGCTCCATAATGTTTGTTGTCGTGCTTCTGCTTCTGGTTGTGGTCAACATCCGCTCCTCAAAGGACGTGCAGAAAAATAACCGCCACTCATCCTCAAACAGATCGATAGGGTTCAGATAATTACTTTAATTGTAAAGGAGAATGCCGACTTTGAAAAAGATAATCTCACTCTTACTCGTATGTTTCGCTGTCGCAGGCCTTCTCTCAATGGGAGGTTGCTCGAAGTCAGACCCAAACACTCCTGTTCTCAAGGTATATAACTGGGGCGACTACATTGATGAAGATGTCATCGCCATCTTTGAAGAGGAGACCGGTATAGATGTCATCTACGACACCTTTGAAACAAACGAGAGTATGTACACAAAGGTAAAAACAATGGGTGCCTCATCCTACGACGTGGTAATCCCTTCGGACTACATGATAAAGCGTATGGCAGACGAGGGACTCCTTGCTGAGATCGACACGTCAAAACTTGAAAACTATTCGCTGATATCCGATAAGTACAAAAACCTTGAATATGATCCGGACAATAAGTACTCCGTACCTTACATGTGGGGAACGGTAGGCATCCTATATAACACCACAATCGTAGATGAACCTGTAACAAGCTGGACAATCCTGTGGAACGAGAAGTATGCGCGAAACATTTTCATGATGGATTCTGTCCGCGACTCCATAGGCATCACCCTAAAAATGCTCGGATACTCCCTTAACAGCACAAACCTCGATCATCTTAAAGAAGCCGAGACTAAGCTTATGGAACAAAAACCTCTCGTACTGGCATATACGGCTGACGAGGTAAAGGACAAGATGATCTCCGGAGAGGCTGCTCTCGCTGTTGTATACTCAGGAGACGCCATCACATGTATGGACCCGGATTTTGGTAACCCTGATCTAGAATACGTCGTCCCTGACGAGGGTTCAAATCTCTGGTTCGACGCGATGTGTATCCTCGCTGATTCGCCGAACAAGGAAGCTGCGATGAAGTTTATAGACTTTATGTGCCGGACAGATATTGCAGCTATGAACCGCGATTTCATCAACTATTCAACCCCGCAGATCGAGGTCTTCGAGTCACTGCCCGAAGAGATAAAGACAGACCCTGTCCAGTACCCCTCCGACGAGATACTCGAGAAGAGTGAAGTTTTTGCCGACCTGGGCGAGAGCATTGCCTACTATGAGGATCTCTGGGTCCGAATCACTTCCGGCTGATAATGCACCTTGACATGAATTACTCCACGGGGTAAACTCAAGATATAGTAACAGAATTGTATGTTTGGAGGATTTTATGGCAAGTTATGAACCGATTCGAACCGATATTCCAAAACTAGGCTTTGGCTTTATGCGCCTGCCGATGAAAGATCACGATGTCATCGACATCGAACAGGTCAAGAAAATGGTAGACATCTTTCTTAACAGGGGCTTTACTTACTTTGATACCGCCTATGTCTACAACAACGGTAAATCGGAGGAGGCCTTGCGCGAATCCCTTGTCGAAAGGTATCCCCGCGACTCCTTCCAGATCGCCACAAAGATGCCACTATGGGCTGTCAATTCCCCCGAAGACTACGAGGTTCGCTTTCAGGAATCCCTAGACCGCCTGGGTGTCGATTTTCTCGACTTCTACCTGTTGCACAATCTGTCAGGCGATAGGATCGACGCTACAGAAAACCTCGGTGGCTGGGACTTCATGAAGAAGATCAAGGAAGACGGCCGGGCAAAGCATATTGGCTTTTCCTTCCACGACACAGCCGAGCGTCTCGACGAAATCCTTACAAAGCACCCTGAGGCGGAGTTCGTTCAGCTCCAGATAAACTATGCGGACTGGGAGGACAGCAAGGTGCAGTCCCGTCTGTGTTATGAGGTTGCAAGAAAACACGGAAAGCCCATTATCATTATGGAGCCCATAAAGGGAGGCTCCCTGGCCGCACTGACTCCTGAAATCTCAGATATGTTCAAAAAGTCCAACCCCGAGATGTCTGTTGCATCATGGGCAATGCGCTACTGTGCTTCCCTCGACGGTATCCTTACAGTACTTAGTGGTATGAGCAATCTCGAGCAGGTTCTCGACAACACCGAATATATGAGTGATTTCAGACCTCTGACCGATTCGGAGCGTGAGGTTATCGCTGAGGTCGTCGAAGCACTCAATTCAATCCCGACTATCCCCTGCACAGACTGCCGCTATTGCGTCGACGACTGCCCACAGGAGATAGGCATACCACGTATAATCTCTACTATTAATGAATATACCCTGTACAACAATCTGCCTGGCTCACAGAGAGGGTACTCCTTTGCCACTGGCAGGGGCGGAAAGGCTTCCGACTGCATAGAATGCGGCACATGCGAATCCCACTGTCCACAGCAGATCGAGATCATCAACGCGATGAAAAAAGCCGCAGAACTCTTCGAATAAGTCAATATTCGTCACAATTATTTCATTTTGGTTCTTTGTTTTCACTGTTAACAAATACCCCGCGAAAGCTCGAATGCTATCGCGGGGTACTGTTTTGGGTATTTGCGCGAGTACATAAGCTATGGTATAATCGGGTAGAACTAAATCACTAACATCAACTACTTTTGAAATGGAGGCAAGACGATTTGGCTTCCGAAAAATCTAGAATGCGGGACTATGGAAACGAATCTATTTCGACTCTAAAAGGTCCGGACCGTGTACGTAAACGCCCCGGTGTCATTTTTGGTTCTGACGACATCGAGGGCTGCCATCACGCTTTTTTTGAGATATTATCCAACTCAATAGATGAAGCCAGAAGCGGATTTGGCAATAAAATAATTGTAACTCACTACAGCGACGACTCCCTCGAGGTCGAGGATTTTGGCCGGGGTTGCCCCGTTGACTGGAATCCAATCGAGAAGCGCTATAATTGGGAGCTTGTATTCTGTGAACTGTACGCAGGTGGCAAATACCATCAGGACTCCCACTATGAGTACTCACTGGGGCTCAACGGATTGGGTTCCTGCGCCACACAGTACGCTTCAGAGTATATGGATGTAACCGTCTGGCGCGACGGAAAGAAATATACCCTACACTTCGAGAAGGGTGAAATTGTTGGCGAGATGCAGTGGGAGGAGTATAAGGGACGCCGGACAGGCTCACTCATCAAGTGGAAGCCCGATCTGGAAGTGTTCACCGACATCAAAATTGACGAGTCCTTTTTCCACGACATACTCAAACGCCAGGCAGTGGTAAACTCCAAAGTCGAGTTCGTCTACAGAAGAGAGGTAGACGGCTCATTCGAAGAGACAGTATACCGCTACGAAGATGGCATAATGGACTACATCAAAGAGGTTGCAGGAGAGAATAACCTCTCCGAGCCACACTTCATTCAGGCAGAGCGTACGGGAAGAGACAGAGAGGACAGGCCTGAGTACAAGGTCAAGATGAGCTGCGTTTTTCTCTTTTCAAACAAAGTTAGTCTTATTGAACACTACCACAACTCCTCGTATCTAGAATACGGCGGTTCACCTGACAAGGCGATAAGAAGTGCTTTTGTGACGGCCTTTGACAGGTACCTAAGGCAGAACAACAAATATAACAAGGATGAGTCGAGGGTAACATTTGGCGATATTCAGGACTCCCTCGTTTTTATATCCAGCAACTTCTCTACCCAGACGTCCTACGAGAACCAGACAAAGAAAGCTATCAATAATAAGTTTATTCAGGACGCAATGAACGAGTTTCTGAAGGAGCAGCTCCACATATACTTCATTGAAAATCCTCTTATCGCTGAGAAGGTCACAGAGCAAGTTCTCGTTAATAAACGTAGCCGTGAGACTGCTGAAAAGACACGTCTGAACATCAAAAGGAAGCTCTCCGGTGGCATCGATATAACAAACCGCGTGGCAAAGTTTGTCGACTGCCGCACTAGGGAAATAGACCGCCGCGAGCTTTACATCGTTGAGGGTGATTCAGCTCTCGGATCGGTAAAGATGGGACGGGATGCCGAGTTTCAGGCAATCATGCCGGTACGCGGAAAAATCCTTAACTGTCTGAAGGCGGATCTGCCGCGCATCTTCAAGAGTGATATTATCACCGACCTAATCAAAGTACTCGGCTGCGGAGTTGAAGTAAGTCACAAGAAATCAAAGGATCTGTCAAACTTCGATCTCTCTGCCCTCCGGTGGTCTAAGATCATCATTTGCACAGATGCCGATGTTGACGGTTTCCAAATAAGAACACTGATACTCGCAATGCTCTACCGGCTTACACCTACCCTTATTCGCGAAGGGTACGTATACATCGCAGAAAGCCCTCTCTATGAAATAGTGAGCAAGGGCAAATCTCATTTTGCCTACAACGACAGTGAGAGGGACGAGATAATAAAAAAGCTCGGAGACGCAAAGTATGTTGTCCACCGCTCTAAGGGTCTCGGTGAGAACGAGGCGGATATGATGTGGCTTACAACTATGAACCCCGAGACACGCCGGCTTATAAAGGTTGTGCCAGAGGACAGTGAAAAGACTTCACACTGGTTCGACCTTCTACTTGGCGACAACTTGGCCGGACGCAAAGATTTTATCGCTGAGGAAGGCCACAGATTCGTCGACTTTGCGGATGTAAGCTAA
>JAAYOS010000103.1 GCA_012520195.1 Clostridiales bacterium
ACCCGATTCCACCGAGGACTCGCCATGGAAGTTCGGAAAAAGGAGCTATTATGAGGAGGTCTTCGGAGATCTTGAGAAGCTCCCAGAAAGCGATAATGATCCGGAAGGCGTTCTAAAGATTGTTAAGGCACAGGGCAAAGAGATACCTAAAATATATATGGCCTGTGGGACGGAAGATAGTCTGGTAGACCTAAACCGCAGATACAGGGATTTTCTCTTAGAAGAAAATGTTGATCTCACGTATGTTGAGGGTCCTGGAAAACATGACTGGAAGTTCTGGGATACCTACATTGAAAAGGTGATCGATTGGCTTCCGCTCAAATAAAAGATATAAAGTGGAGTAGATTTGATGGGCAGTGTAACTAATGGCAAGACAGCCCTAATAACAGGTGCTTCTCGTGGAATCGGAGCTGCAGCTGCGCGCGCATTTGCACGTGATGGCTACAGTGTTGCAATTAACTATTTACACTCGCATGGGGCAGCGACGAAGCTCAAATGCGATATAGAATCGCGTGGTGGGAAGGCAGAGATATATAGAGCAGACGTTACAGATTTCGATTCAGTAGAGGCTATGGTCCGTTCTGTGGTAGCTGATTTCGGACAGATAGATGTGCTTGTGAACAATGCGGGCATTGCAGAGCAGAAGCTGTTCACTGAGATTACACAGTCAGAATGGGAGCGCATGCTAGCAGTAAATATTACAGGGGTATTTTATTGCACACGGGCGGTAGTTGGAGAGATGATTGCACGTAAATCGGGGAAAATCATCAATGTTTCTTCGATCTGGGGCATTACCGGAGCGTCTTGTGAGGTGCACTATTCAACATCTAAGGCTGCTGTAGTTGGGTTTACTAAAGCACTGGCAAAAGAATTGGGCCCGTCAAATATTCAGGTAAATTGCGTTGCACCCGGTGTTATAGATACAGACATGAATAGCGGTCTTACCGAGCAAGACATCTGGGCAATTAACGAATCAACGCCCCTTGAAAGAATAGGGACGGCCGACGAGGTAGCTGAGTCCATTTTGTTCTTGGCCTCGGATAAGGCTGACTTTATAACAGGACAAGTATTAAGTCCAAACGGTGGCATGGTAATATAAACTAATATCTGAGAGGAGCACATGTCGAGTGGAAAGAGTAAAGAAGGACAAGCTATGGAGTAAAGATTTTGCAATCTTGTTTATCGCGAACATAGTTGCTATGGTGGGATTCCAGATGCTGAATCCTAATATGGCGGAATATGCATCAAATATTGGAGCAAGTCCAGCGACACTTGGCGCTGTCACTGCGATATTTGCAATGGCGGCACTCTTGATAAGACCCTTTTCGGGCAAGGTGGCTGACAGGCTTGACTGTAAGAAAGCGGCAATATTTTCGCTGCTTGGGACGACTTTGGCCATGGCTATATATACTCTATCGAGTAACTATGGAATGCTGCTAGCTGCACGTTTTATTCACGGCTTGTTCTTTGGGTTATACACGACCCTTACGATGGCAATGGCGTCGCGAGTGCTTCCGGATAGCAGAATGGGCTCAGGTATTGGTATATTTGGCCTGGGAATAGTCATTTCGATGAGTCTCGGACCTAATGTAGGCATATCCATAGTAGACAGCTTTAATTTCAACTACCTGTTTATTGCCGCGGCAATTACCCCGTTGCTGTCAGCATTTCTACTATTGTTTATTAGCAAGCAAGAGCCGGTAGTAAGAAAAGGTGACGAAAAAAATAGCAACGAACCATTCTGGAGAGACTTTTTTGCACCGGAGGCAATAGGCCCAGCAACAATCGGGTTACTTAATGCGATGGCAATGGGTGCAATAAACACATTCATAGTGCTTCACGGTAGGAATAAGGGAGTAGAGGGGATAGGTGTATTCTTTACGGTAAATGCTGTCATCGTCATTGCAGTGCGCCCGTTCTTCTCGTACTTTATGGATAGGGTACAAGTTAAGCGAATTCTGTATCCCTGCAGTCTATTTATCATTGCTTCGGTGTTAGTAATAGGCATAGCCGACACCCTCCCCATGTTTCTGTTAGGATCAATTCTGTTTGGCATAGGTAACAGTGGAGCGCAACCGGCGTTGCAGACCATGTCATTAAGGGCTGTTGGCTTTGAACGTCGCGGGGCAGCAAGTGGAACGTACTATATCGGCCTAGATCTGGGTAACACTGTAGGACCACTGGTTATGAGTATGGTATCAGGTGTTTACGGATACAGTGCAGCCTATATGAGCATGGCAGTACCTGTCGCACTTGGGATTTTAGTTACATTCCTGACTACTAGAAAAAGTAAGACCGATATGGCTAGAGCAGAGAGTTAACTCCAAACTTAGACATAGATTGACAAGCTTTAGCCGGCTGACATATAATAGTGGTGGCATTTTCTTCACAAAATAGTAAGGCAAAATGAGTATTAGGAAAATGGAGGTTATCAAATGGCAGATACAATTTTCCAAGCAAAGACAAGTCTGGTAGACGGACTTACCGTCGAATGCACCGCACGCGACTTCACTATCATTCTGGACGAGCCCCCCTCCTTGGGCGGGAAGGACAAGGGGATGAACCCCGTTGAATGTCTTCTCTCAGCACTTGGAGCATGCAAATGCATTGTTGCGCGAGCATTTGCTAAGAAGAACAAAATCAACCTTAATTCAATTAACATT
Organism: Clostridiales bacterium; assembly: GCA_012520195.1. GTDB lineage: Bacteria > Bacillota > Clostridia > Oscillospirales > JAAYOS01 > JAAYOS01. Next base: position 2,664 of record JAAYOS010000103.1, read on the forward strand.
GAGTTAGACGGCGTTCTTGATCCTGATGGATTCCTCGGAGTCAATAAAGATGCAAAGATTGGTTTTTCGAAGATAACAACAAGATATTTCATCGATGCGGACAACACAAAAGCGGAAATAGAGGCGTTTATCGACTTCATCGAGCGCACATGCCCCGTCAAAGACACAATAGCCAATACTCCTGCCTTTGACACAGAACTAATAATCGAATAACCTCATGTAGATATAAAGATTACCCCCTGATTCTGGTTTGGAATCAGGGGGTAATTTTTCTGGAATGGGATAACGATGAAAAGGCCTGTCTCACCTCGAACTACTCGTTCTTGGTGAGACAGACCTTAAGCTCTAAAGTTCCCCTATTCTATATTTTAGGCCCACCACATCTCGCCGGGTTGTTCATAAACAATTACATCCTTTATGAGGGAAATGGCTTTTTCAAGGCCTTCCTTAGGAGACATCATACTATCTTCGTGCTCAATACTGACTGCTCCGTCGTAGCCAACGGTCCTTAGTGCAGTGACAATTTCCTTCCACTGCTGTTCGCCTGTACCGTAGCCAACAGAACGGAATGACCAGGCACGGCCAGCAACATCACTGTAGTGTTTGTTGTCTAGGACGCCAATTCTTGCAGTGTTGTACTCATCGATACGAGTGTCCTTGGCGTGGAAGTGGAAGATTGCATCGCCGAGCATGCGGATTGAAGCGACGGGGTCCATACCCTGCCATATGAGATGGCTTGGGTCATAGTTTGCTCCGATTTCAGGTCCGACAGCCTCACGCAGCTTAAGAAGTGATTCGGTGTTGTAGACGCAGAATCCGGGGTGCATCTCGAGCGCAATTTTTGTTACGCCGTGTGAGCGGGCGAACTCAACAGTTTTTTTCCAATAAGGAATCAACACTTCGTTCCACTGGTACTCATAGATCTTAAGGAAATCATCCGGCCATGGGCAGGTGACCCAGTTTGGTGTCTTATCCTCAGGGGAACCGCCGGGGCAGCCTGAGAATGTAATAACTGTGTCAACACCCAGTTTTTCCGCAAACAGCACAGCGGTCTCAAAATCTGCATGAAATTTTGCAGCTACATCCTTATCGGGATGGATGGGGTTGCCGTGTGCACCGATTGCGCTAATTTCCAGATTGTACTTTTTCAGCAGAGCTTGTAGTTCCTCGATTGGCTTTTCACCGTTAATATATTCTGCGGTGTGGGTATTGCCAGGAAAACCACCGGCTCCAAGCTCAATAGTCTGCACTCCGAGACCTGATAGATACTCCATTGCCTCTTCGAGCTTCATGCTATAGAGTGGGACTGTAAGAACACCTAGTTTCATTGGATCAACTCCTGATTTATATTTTTTCTATCTGATTAAACGTTGTTTTTAAGATATTCGAAATCTTCTCTCAAGCACTGGATTCTGTCCTTCGGGTCATTGTAGCTGTGTTCACGTTCTACGATATATGCAATACAGCCCTGAGCATCGGCTGCAGCCTTTACGGCCTTCCAGTCTACAATGCCTGTACCCATTGCAACATTGATCTTGTTGCGCTCCTCCAACATTCTGAGGAGCTCCGGCGGGAATATGGGCTTGCCGTTCTCATCAAACTCCAGTTTGAAGCCTGAATCGTCACCGGGTGACTTTGGCTCCTCGACTCCGATGACAGCACTGTTCTCCTTGACATGGATTGAGATAAAGCGGCCGGCATGAGTATTGATATACTCAACAGGGTCGAGACCTGCGGCTGATGCCCATCCGCAGTCAAGTTGGAAAGCTACATAGTCGGGGTCAGTGTTCTTAATGACAATGTCTAGGAGATACTCTCCATCAACCTTCCAGAACTCCTGGGTGTGGTTGTGATACCCGACCTTCATGCCGTATTCGGATGCCTTCTTGCCTAGGTCATTAAGCTTGTTCGCAAGATCCAGTGCCTCTTCGCGGGTAGCGAAGTTGTGCATTGGGCAAATTACAAACTTAGCACCGAGTTCGGCGAGGAAAGGTAACTCCTCCTCAATTTTTCCGAGTTGGACGTGTGAGGAAATTACTTCAATGCCAGTCTCTTTCAGGACCTCGTTTATTTCGGATGCTGTGCGACCTTCGTAACCTCCGGAAAGCTCAACACCAGCATAACCGATTTCTGCGGCAGTGCGTATTTTATCTAGCATAGTCAAACTATTGTCCATGCCGTAGGAATATGTTGCAAGATATACTTTATCCATAGTTTCACCCCTTGATAATTTTTGCGGTTAACCATAAACACATATGCCTTTTGCGTAAGACATCTGCTTCTAGCTATGCCCAACGTTCAGGTTATGAAACTAGAACTTAACAAGCTCTCCGGTTTCGGAGGACTTATACACCGCATCAAGAATTTTTGTAACAGTAAGAGCCTGTTCAGGCTGTACGATCAGTTTGCTCTGGTCATTTGCTTCGATTGCGTCTAGCCAGAGTTTTGCTTCCATGTTCTGCGGCGACATTGTGGAGCCTGGGAAGAAGTCGACCCCTCTGGGGGTTCCGACATCTGGTTTGAGGACTGCTGTCTTGTCGGCAACAACTGTGTTGATGCGAAGACCCTCTGTGAACGGACCGTCAGAGACCATGTCGGCGCCTGCTTTTGTTCCGCTTAGGAAGGTGCGTGCTTCACCGACGTCAAGCGTGTTGAGTGCCCAGGCGGCTTCGATGTAGATGACTGCACCGTTTTCCATTGTGACAAACCCGAATGCAGAGTCCTCTACTTCGTAGGTTTTGTTGTCCCAGGTACCCATCATATTGCCCTGATTACCTGGCTCAAGCAATTTTCCGAGTATTTCAAATGATTTGCCCATGACGCTCTTCGGCTTGTAGTTATCCATCATCCAGAGTGTGAGGTCAAGAGCATGTGTTCCGATGTCTATCAGCGGGCCGCCTCCCTGCTTCGACTTGTCCGGGAATACGCCCCATGTCGGTACACCGCGGCGACGAATCGCGTGGGCCTTCGCATAATAGATATCACCAAGCACTCCGTCCTCGCAGAGCTGTTTCAATGTGAGGCTGTCTGTGCGATAACGGTTCTGATATCCGATGGTAAACAGCTTGCCGCTTTTCCTCCAGGCGTCCATCATTTTCTCAGCATCCTCAGTTGTTGCTGCCATGGGCTTCTCGCACATAACGTGCTTTCCAGCTTCAAATGCTGCAACACTGATCTCGCAGTGAGAGACGTTTGGTGTCAACACATGGACGTCGTCGATCGACTCGTCCTTCAGCAGCTCTCTGTAGTCGGTATATACCTTGGCGTCGGGTGTGCCGTATTCTTTCGCGGCCTTTTCGGCTCTTTCTGGGATAATGTCGCAGAAAGCAACCATTTCGCATCTGTCCGAAAATGCTTTTAGTGCAGGCATATGCTTCTGGTTTGCAATTCCACCGCATCCGATGATGCCTGTCCTAATTTTCTTCATAAGATACCTCCTCAACCTTATTTTTCAAATGCTAGCTCCGATATTGATTTATGCACCCTCCAAGTAGCATAAAGTGCAGAATAAACCCAATAAATATTATACAGCAACCACCAATGATTGACAAGCAGATAAGTGGAAAGTTAACAAAGGAGGCACCTTGCACACGTCGATAATAGGCAGACTGTTGTGATGAGAGTATATTGACAGACATCAAAACCGGACCCCCTTCATAGTAATAATGTGGGATAAAGTTTATGATTCGGCATTGTCAGTGGAGGGGGTGGCAGTTTGTTTATTTTTACCCGCAAATTGAATAGGAAAGGACTCGCAGTAATTTTTGTGGTTGCAGGCTTGGTGGTGTGCGGTGTCATTGCACTGGTAGGGGGATTGAAAAGCTCTTCAAACTATGGACTGGCAGAGACCGAGGCAGACCGTATAGCTTTCATCAAATCCTTTGGGTGGGAGATAGAAGACGAGGAACCGGAGGTAAGCGAGGTTACGATCCCTAGGGAGTTCGATGAGGTGTACTTGAACTACAACCTAATTCAGAAAGCGCAGGGTTTGGACCTCTGGGACTATATTGGCTGCAAGGTTAAGCGATATACATATAAGATATCAAACTATCCTACAGGCGAAAAAGGAGTATGCCTGACATTGCTTGTATATAACGGATATGTAATTGGAGGAGATGTAAAGTCACCGCGAATAGACGGGTTTATGCATGGGTTTCAGTATATGGGATAGGCTGTAACACGGGCAAAAGAGGATAAAGGCGAAAAAAGAGATGCCGGGTTATGAATGATTTCATAGCCAGACATCTCATATTTTTTTATATATACTATTGCATATAGATTATTGAATTATTGCCCTAGAAATAGCTGCGGTAGACCGCCACGACAACTCCAACGATGGAGCAGTTATTACCGTCGATCGGGCTGAAATCGGGGTTCTCTGGGAGAAGCCAAACATGCTTGCCGACAAAGGCCAGGCGCTTTACGGTTGCCTCGTCCTCTATGAGAGCCACGACAATGTCTCCGGCGTTGGCGGTCTGCTGGTGACGCACAATTACATAATCGCCGTCGAGAATTCCAGCATTGAACATTGACTGACCTCTTACACGAAGGGCAAAGAATTCGCCCGATCTGCCCTCGGGATCAAAGGGGAGAAACCCTTCCGCTTCCTCAATTGCCAAGACAGGAGCACCTGCCTGAACTCTTCCGAGTATGGGCACTTTGTTTTCCCTTGCCATGGTAGCCAGGGGGACGGAGATTGCTCGGGTCTTATTGTCGTCCTTCAGTATGTACCCACGGCTTTCTAGGGTCTTGATGTGGGCATGGACTGAAGAGGGGGATTTTAGGTTTACAGCGGCACAAATCTCACGAATTGAAGGGGGATAGCCGCTAGAAGCGGTAAATTCAACAATGAAGTCATAGACTTCCTGTTGTTTAGGTGTTAACATTTTCATAGCCACACTCCGTTTCAGCCATTTTCACAGCTTCTTATGCTTATACTATGGTGAATTATACCATATGTATTACTCGAAAGCAAACATTTGTTCAGGTGTTTACCTGTGACTGATCTTCGCAGCGCCGATGTCTCGTATCGACAAAATCATGCAGCTTCCTTCACCCGTTACCTTTTCAATGTTTCTCTTAAAGCTATCCAGAAAGTCGAGAGGAACAAAAGCCTGAATTGTACCTGCAAAGCCCCCTCCGTGGATTCGACAGGCACCGTCTCCGCCAAGAATATGGTTGCAGTATGCAAGAGCAAGCGAGGCGGGCTGCTCTGCGCCAGCATCGTCAGGGTATATGTTTTGCAATAACATCCAGCTTGAACGGCCACTCTCGTTTATGAGAGATAGAAAGCGCGCAATATTACCGTCTTTTAGTGCCTTTGTCTGATCGATTGCTCTTTGGCTGTCTTCAAAAAAGTGCATTGCCCTGAGAAGCGCTCGATCAGGAATTACACCCACCATTGAAGGAAGTGTATTGAAGAACTCGGTTTGGGACACCTCTCTGAGCTTTGATTTACCAAAGAATGAGGCTACTTTGTGCATTTCAGAAGGGATAGATGCGTATGCGTCAACCAGATCGTGGTGATATACCCCAGTATCTATAACGCACAGTGCATAACCATAATCATTGAAGTCGAATGAAATTCGCTCTACCTTTGGCGAGTCTGGCACTTCGAAATCTATCGATGAAACTCCGCCGACTGCCGAAGCTGTCTGGTCCATAAGACCGCTTGGCTTGCCAAAGTGCTTGTTTTCCGCATATTGCCCAGCCTTTGCTATCTCTAGAGGGGCAATTCTGCCGCCGTTGAAAAGTCCGTTAAAAATCGTGCCGATCAACACTTCAAACGCAGCAGAGCTCGAAAGTCCCGATCCGCTAGGTACCTGGCTACTTATAACGCAGTTAAAACCGCCAACCGACCAGGAGTTGCTATTAAAGTAGTCAGCAACGCCTCGAACCATTGCAGCGGAAGTTCCGAGCTCTTCAATGTGCGGGGCAAAAGAATCAAGGGAGACTACAAACTCTGGGTAACCATCTGAGTGCACCTCAATTACATTTTTGCCGTTTGGTGCTGCTACAGCTAACGCATCAAGCGAAACTGCAGCAGCGAGGACGCAGCCCTGCTGGTGGTCAGTGTGATTTCCACCGATTTCGGTCCTGCCGGGTGCCGTAAAAATACGAACTTGGCTGGAAGAACCAAACAGTTCATTGTAGCACTGCTTAAGCCTATCAACACGATTTCTCGCATCCTTAAGCAAACTTGGTTTGCGGTAAAGCTGTTCAATATTTATAGTGGGTAGATTGCCTGTCATTTAAAGAACCTCCCAAACTGCAGAAGCCTTGTCTATTATATCTACCCTAATTCACGCCTGGTATATTTGTCAATACAATAAATGTCTGTTTAATTGCATTCTTTGAAGCTCTGTTGTATTATAATCATGCTATAATACGCGCTGGGCACGCCAATCTTAAGATAAGCCGGAGGTTAATAATCTTATGCAAAAGAAGGCACATGTTTATCTGCCGATTTTCGCCCTTATAATGGGCGTCTGCGGAGCGGTATTGCGCGCAGTCGAACTCGTCCGCTCCTTTGAACCTGATACCGGACTTCTTATTCCGGTGTTTGCCGTCCAGGCTATGCGATGGTTTACCATAGCTGTGGTTCTGCTCTCAGCACTGTTCGCTTTTCTCACTAGAGGCGAGCTTAGGAACGGTCTGCACCTACTTTCGGGTGAAGAGGATGCAACCACAAAGACACTCTGTGTAGCCGGATGCTTTCTTCTTCTCGCTGCGGCGGCGTATAATTACGTAGGGTATAGGCAGGTACTGCGCGTTTCTGAAATCATTCTGTTGTTGTTTGCTGCTTTCTCTGCTGTGTCTCTCCTCATTCGAGTAAGTAAACCGGGAGAGGAATACAGAATCTTTTCACTTGTGCCTGTATTTTGGTGTTGTTTCTGGCTTGTACTCATATATCGTGACCGCTCTATAGATCCAGTAGTTGAAGACTATATCTATGAACTGTTTGCGGTTGTTGCTATTACTTTATTCTTCTATGGGCTTATCGGATACGATTTCGGATCCCGAAAAAGGAGAGCGAGTGTATTCTTTGGATTGGTAGCGATATACCTGTGTGTCGTTACGTCATTTGGACCCATTATTGCAGCTGTTATATACAAGAGAACGATTGTGTATGCAAATGTCATAATGTATTATGCTGCGTGCGCTGTCATAGCAATGGGAGGAGTTCACTGGCTCATAAAGAATGGTCGCACGGCACAGGATACCGATATTGATTTTGACACTACTCCAACAGCCTCCTGAGCTCTATAGCGTTTTCAGCATGCCATCTGGCAGCGCCCAAAAGAGCTTGTATAAGCGGTACATCTTCGGTCCCTTCTGAAGCGCTTGTACATTGGGCGGTGAGCGACACTTCGTTACGCCATGCTTCTCGTAACGACGATCGATAGTATTGGATCGATTGCTCAGAGAGTTCAGCCATGGAAAACCGTAGATTTTGATTTTTAGTCAGAAGCATCGTTGCGAGTTCTCTTGCAGCTGAGAAATCTCTGTTTGAAATGATTGATAGCGTTCTGAGAGCCCTCCGGTTGGGAGCGAAATGTGAAAGTGCTCTACAAAAAGCGCTCTGTATAAGCTGATTTTCTATGACACCTTGGACAAGTTCGATTATCTCCTCCTCGCTTTTCATCTGGACATACCTATCTGCCGATGCAGCAAGAATACGTTTCCACACCTCGAGTTCCTGATTCTCAGTAAGCTCTTCTGACATATCTTCACCACTCCTCCAAGTCTCGTTACAGTATTGTATGAAAAAGTGGATATAACGGTGAAAATATAACAAAAACAGGCGTGACGACTTGTAAAGTGCTTTTTTTGGCATTATAATAAAGAATCAGTGATTTTATTAACTGCAGAGGGGATTGCCATCAAACCGGTGCATGAGGCTTCCCGAATAAGATATTATCAGACGCCGGAGAAACGGAGCACAAAATGGAAAGAAAAACCTTTTACATCACGACGCCGATCTACTATCCGTCGGGGAAATTGCATATCGGAAACGCGTATACCACCGTTGCAGCCGACGCCGTAGCTCGACTGAAGCGAATGCAGGGTTACGATGTGATGTTTCTCACCGGAACAGATGAGCACGGTATGAAAATTGAGCAGAGTGCCAAGGCCGCGGGAATGAAACCGAAAGAGTTTGTTGATGAGATTGTTGAGGGACCCGGAGGGATCAAGGATCTTTGGAAACTTCTGAACATATCCAATGACAGATTTATTCGAACAACCGACGAATACCACCAGGATACAGTAAAAAAGATATTTAAACGACTGTACGATCAGGGTGATATATATAAAAGCGAATATGAGGGTCTATACTGCGTACCCTGCGAGGCATTTTGGACAGTGACTCAGGCCAGGGACGGGAATTGTCCCGACTGCGGACGCCCTGTAGAGAAGGCGAAGGAAGAGAGCTACTTCTTTAGGATGTCAAAGTACGCTGACAGACTGGTTCAGCACTTTAATGACAATCCGGAATTCTTGCAGCCTAAAGCAAGAGTAAACGAGATGATAAACAACTTTATTAAGCCGGGTCTTGAGGACCTCTGCGTTTCAAGGACTTCCTTCAACTGGGGAGTTCCGGTGGAGTTTGACCCCGGCCATGTGGTCTATGTATGGATAGACGCACTTTCAAACTATATTACAGCTCTCGGATATCTCTCGGAGGACGATTCAGATTATAAGAAGTACTGGCCTGCTGATGTTCAGTTGGTTGGGAAGGATATTGTGCGCTTCCACTCAATCATCTGGCCAATCATGTTGATGACGCTGGATATCCCACTACCCAAAAAGGTTTTTGCACACGGTTGGCTACAGATTGACGGCGACAAGATGTCAAAATCAAAGTCCGCAGGTGCGAACATAATCGATCCCGTAATCCTAAGTAACAGGTACGGAACCGATGCAATCCGGTATTTCGTTCTGCGCGAAGTGCCGTTCGGTTTTGACGGAAACTTCTCAAATGAAGCACTTATTCAACGGATAAATTCCGACTTGGCAAATGATCTGGGTAACCTAGTAAGCCGTACGACAGCGATGTCCGAACGTTACTTTGACGGAAGCATTCCTGCAGGCG
>JAAYOS010000196.1 GCA_012520195.1 Clostridiales bacterium
AGAAACATATTCATAACGGAAAACTCAACCTTACAGCAATAATCTGCTGCAATGACTACATGGGCATTGGCGCCATGCGTGCGTTGAAAAAGGCAGGCATTAGAATCCCCGCTGATGTGTCAGTGATTGGCCATGACAATTCAGTCGGCAAGTACACAATTCCTGCGTTGACTACCATTGATTTCAATGGCAGTGAAATGGCGGCTTCAGCGGTGAAGATTCTTCTGGAGCGAATCAAAAATCCCGGTAAAGAAACGCAGAAACTGCTGTTTTCTCCCAGGTTGATTATTAGGGACAGCACTGGTCCAGCAATAGTTGATTAGCCCTGTAGTCGGTTATTTGATCAGTTCGCTGCTGAAAAATGCAACAGTTTCTTTGATCACTTCGTCAGACCAATCACATCGGTTGAATCCGTGATCTGCTTCTTCTATGTAGTGGAGTATTGAAGGGCCAGGTAAAGCCTTTTCATAATTGATGGCTGTAGCTGGGGGAACTAACTGATCGCCGGTTCCGTACGCTAGGAAGGCTGGTCCTTTGTACTTTCTTAAGCTGCCGAAAACATCCCAGTTCTTGAGATCCTCGAAGAAGCCGTGATTTAGCCACAAACCTCCCATGTCAATGTCGCCGCGTTGATTTCTCGGAAAGCGCATTTCGTCTTTAAGTCTTGATTCAAGACCCGCGACTATGTCTATGCTTGGTGCCGCCCATAGCGTCAACGCCTTTACGATGTCTGCATTCTTGCCTGCAACAATTGAGGCAATGGCTCCCCCCATGCTTGAACCCACTATGCCGATCCTTTCCGGATTGGTATGAGGCAGGCTTTCCACAAATCTTAGGATTGCGAGGGCCTCATCTACTTCGCGGCTAAACGTCATGTCCCGAAAATCTCCATCGCTTTCTCCTGAACCCGAGAAATCAAACCTTACGGCGGCAAAGCCCCTGGAAGCCAAAAGGCGGGACAGCTTTACAAAAATCCCGCGGGATTCAAGTCTGCTGGACATGAATCCGTGATACATGATGACAGTTGGGAAGCTGCCGCTTTCTTTCGGAATATGGTGCATTCCCCTGAGAGTCCTGCCGTTTACAACCAGACTGATGGCCTTTTGCATGATTATCCCCTTTTTCATCTTCGGTCTTCTTGTAACTAGCTTACTGACAGTAGAGCTTTCGTGATCACGAGCTGGCCCTGTTTCCCAGGGCCAGCTCATGTTTCTTAGATCCCCTTTACTTTGGTAATGGGGTAAATGTAATCAACATCTTTCCCTTGGCTGTCTTGGGATGGGATGATCCCCCAGATCAGAACAGATCTGTGTTCGGCAAATGCGAGGGTGCAGTATTTCCCCGCTTTAACATCCTTACATTTCCCCCTGCCCAAAATTTCAACCGGATCAGGCACGAATCGGTCCAGTTCGAGGCTGATCCTACCGTGCAAGTTATCTCCAAAGCCCCATAACGAACCATTCTCCTTGACTGCAAGCGTGTAGTTCTCTCCGGCTGACACTCTCAGCCAATCCGTGTCTGTTCCGACCTGCCGGGGGTTGCTGCCGTAAGACTCGCCCCAGACCCACAGGGTACCGTCTGCTTTGATGGCCGCGGTATGGGAATAGCCCGCTGACACCGCTTTCCATTCCCCCGCCTCACCAACTTGGACCGGCTTGTCGATGATCCCCCAGTGGGAGCCTGTCAGTCTCCCGCCGGTGCTGTCCCCCCAGACCCATAAGGAACCGTCTTCTTTCAGCGCCGCCGTATGGCCAGGGCTGGTCGAGACAAAGGCCCAGTCTGTATCGCTGTTGACCATGTAGGGGGTATAAAGATACAGCTCCTCAAAGTCGCTGGAAAGGGATATGCCCATCTGTCCTTTGGTGTTCTTGCCCCAGGCCCAGAGAGTGCCGTCTGCGCGAATGCCGAGAGTATGGGTTGAGGCGCCTGAAATCATCACCCAGTCATCTCCCGCGTCCATAGGTTTAGGATCTTGGGAAAAGTCGTCGTAGTACCACAAAGCCCCCTCAATGTCCAAGAGGGTGAGGCGGCCGTAGGATGAAGCAATCGACAGCCAATACTGGTCTGTTTTCACCGTGTGAATCTGAGCGCCGGCAGCCCGGCGCTGGTAGTCGGACCAGTAGGTAGGATTGGTCTTGTCCACAACCAGGATCCGCGCTAAATGGGGCTTGACAATCACCTGGGTTTCGCCTTCGTTGAGAAAAACTGGCAAACCTGTGTCATCCGATGCGATCAGGTGATCCACTCGTAAAGCAGTGTAAAAATCAGATATGTCCGAATCACTCATGGCCAGCCAGTCATACTGCTCATCTAAGGCAATCGCCTGCTTAAGCGCCTTCTCTGCATCGTACTCCCAGCCAGCAAAGAAAAAAGCTTTGGCTGCTTCAAATGCCAGCTCTGCGTCTTGCTTGTCATTCTTCAGAAGTTCCTGGTAAGTTGATGCTGCCAAGCCGTAATCGCCCATTTGGGCCAAAACCCTGGCCTGCACCCTTAGATAGGAGCCGTAATCTATCACATGGCGCTCCTTAATAAAGCCGCGTTCGAACATAGCATCCCGAGACTGTTTAGGCAGATCATTAACAGAAGCCAGGGCGTCAAGGGCCAAGCGGATGTAGTTGAATGCCCTGGCATTATCTTTTGACTCTAAGGCCGCTTTTGCCTGGTTGGCCAGTTCTTCTGCCTTAAAGACAATTGAGAAGTACTCGCTGAAATAATCCTCCAGCTGGACGCTGGGCGGCAAGGCGCGGACTGCAGCATAGTCGCCAAAGTTAAAATGGGCAATAAGCCTTAAATGGCTGTCCTCTTCTGGAATCACATCCAGACCTGGGAGTTCCCGGCCTACCTTAAGCAGGCCTTCAAACCGTTCTATTGTTTTTTTATGATACCCGAACTTGTAATGAAGGATAGATGAGGCGAAAAGGGCGTCGGGATTGTCAGGTTCCATCTCAAGCACCACGTCAAACTGCTCTAAAGCCTTTTCCATAAACGGCTTTTGCATATGTTCATCTATTCTCCTATCCATCACTGCAGCAAGTTCCCAGAGGGCATAGCCATAGGATCCGGCGGGACAGATCCTCAGGCTCCTTTTCTATGTAGGCGCAGAACGCTTCATTTATGGTGTCAATTAATGCATCGCGGGCCTGCCCTTGCTTTTGCAAAGCCTGATCAGAGGCAGCCTTGGCTCTGTATACTGCCTCATTGCCAGTTACATATACATAAATCGGCACTTTGGAACCAAAGGCGTTTGTTCCGCTGGTTGTGTGGTAGTAGTGGTTGCCTTGATAATACGGGTAGTTTGATCGCACGCCGTGGACGATGATGTTGGAGTTTTTCAGTACCTGGCCCTCAATGGGTTCATTCCACAGGTACTGATAGTTTACCGCTGTTCCCCAGAGGCGAATCCAGCCGTCTCCCTCTTCCATCACCTCTCCAGTGACGGTAAAGATCGGATTTTGCTTTTGGGTCTCATGGTACAACAGCGAGTAGTGAATATACTCTTCTGTGGCTGCCTGGTACGCGGCAAGCCGCCCCTTCTCCAGCAGGCTGCCTGCTAAGACAGGCCCCCCTCCGTCAAACAACACGAATAGATAAGTGAGTACAAGAAATGTTGCCATAAGTAACTTGGTTTTCTTCATTTGCTTCTCCCTCTTCATTTCGTTGATGTGTAGTTGTGCCGCCTATTTGGATGATGGGCTTCTCTCCCATTAATTTTCGAGCTTTGTCCAAGAAACACCTGCTTGAGTGTGCTATGCAGCTTAAAGAGTTCTTGCCGCGACACCTCCTGCTGGCGGGTTAAAACAAATGGAGGATTATGCCAGGACTGGGCGGATTTGGATTAAAAGCTCTTTTTTGCACTTGGCCAGCTGAGCGAGGTACTGTTCCGGACGGCCAGGTAGCACCTTAGGAGGGACAGTATGTACAAATCAAGACTAAAGAGTGTGATCTGGCTTGTGTTGTTTGGCTTAGTTCTGGCAGGCTGCACCGGCAGCAGTGCCCCAGCCTACACGATTGCCGGGGTAAAAAACGGGGGAGAGTATGATTCAGCGGTCACGCCAGTGATCAAAGTAAGTAAGGGTTTCTCACTTGTAGATCTGAAACTGAACAATGAAGCCTATCAGAGCGGGACACCAATCACCCAGTCAGGGGACTATACACTTGTGATTGCGGCAAAAGACGCGAAAGGTGAACTGATAACCGGCGAAATCAGCTTTACAGTTGAGATTAAGTCGCAGGATCAAGGCCCCGCCAAGCCCCAAGGCCTCTCCGTCGATTCGAGAGGTCGCTCCTTATGGCTCAGCTGGGAAGAACAGGCCGATGCCGCCGGCTACAAGGTGTACCGAGGCACGCAAAAGGCCGGCGGAGACAGGGAGTGTTTGACTGAAGAACCCATTTCGGCTGTGGACTACAAAGATGAAGATGTGGAGGAGGGCAAAACTTATTGGTACTGGGTCCAGGCCTATGACGCAGACGAGAGGCCGAGTGTCTTGAGTGATCCAGTCTCTTCGCCTCCCGTTACCTTTGCAGGGGAAGAACTTTTGGTTCCGAATCAGTATGGCACGATTCAAGCTGCCATTGATGCCTCTTCCGACGGTGACACTATCATCGTTAAACCAGGGACCTATCTGGAGAATCTTCATTTGAAGGGCAAAAATGTAACGCTCAGGAGCGAAAACCCGCTCGATC
>JAAYOS010000191.1 GCA_012520195.1 Clostridiales bacterium
CAGCATGAGGGGGGGACAGCGAAGCAGGGGGGGAGGGGGGGGAGCCCCAGACTGGGGGGGCAGGGGGGGGCGGGGTAAAACCGGACACACAAAAAATCCGAAAACAGCACACAAAAAATCCACAGAAAACCGGTTAGGGTTCCAGATCCGTGACGGCCTCTTCCGCAGGCTTGCACGTCTCCTGGGCGGCGCGGACGGCCTCCATCATGCGGGCGAACTCCCCGGCGTTCTCGATGGTGAACACGCCGCCTATCCCCGCGACGTTCACATTCGAGGTCGAGTTGATGTCGATCTTCACGGGCTCGTCGAGCCCGAGGCTCTTTTCCATCGCGGCCAGCGCGTTGAGCCGGTCGGCCATGTTGCGTCCGTGCTCCGCTATCCATTTCCGCTTCTGCAGCAGGTAGAGCCGGTCGACGCCCAGCATCCTCACAGCCTCTTCCCGTAGGTGCGCGACCCGCGCCCTGACCTCCGGATTCCGCATCAGCCGCGCGGCGGACGCGCCCGCCCCGTTGCGGTCTTTAACGCCGAAGGCCCGGCAGTAGGCCTCGGTCTGGTTGTCGTAGCACTCCCCCGCGAGGTTCTGGCAGAACGCCTCCCGCTTGCGCGACCGCAGCGGCTGGGCGGCGGGCGCGAAATCGGGGTCTTTGTCGAAAAGGTCTGGCACAACCGCATTCATGACGCACATTTACCACATCCGGCGCGGGGCGGCAATATTTTTCGTATCACGGGTTGACACACCGCAATAATTTCTGATAAGGTGTCGCCAAAAAAGAACGAAACGGAAAGGAAGGGAATGAACGCACAAGCAGAACAGGCCCAGGACCACGGATGCGAGCGCCTCATGTCGAGGCGGGAGGTCGCCGCGATCCTGCGCGTGACCCCCAGGACGGTCACGAACTGGACGCGGCAGGGCGTCCTGCCCGCGGTCAGGCTGCCGGGGAGGAAGCAGGCGCTGGGATACCTGCCGAGCGCGGTCAGGGGCATCCTCACGGAAAAGGCGTGAAATGCCCCCGAGCCCGCCAAACAGATGGACGCCGATTCCCAACGACGCCGCCAGACTACTGCTCTCCGCAGGGCGGCACCACGCCTTTATCGTGCTCTGGTTTATGCTGGCCGAGGCGACGGAGAACAAGACGTGGATCGTCGCCGTGCCGGTGTCGCGCATCATGCGGGAGACCGCCCTCTCGAAGGGCACGGTGCGGAAGGCGCAGCGGGAGCTCGAGGAGTCGGGGCTCATCACCCGCGTGGCGGGAGCGGAGCGGCAGACGATCACCTACAAGCTCAGACCCATAGAGAATTACGGCACGCCGAAACCCAAGCAGGAAAAGGACACGAAACCAACCGGAGAATGGACGCTATGACAGTTAAAAAACAGACAAAACCGAGACACAAATTCACCCCGCCGACCGAGGACGAGGTCGCGGACTACGCCGCCGGCCTCGGTCTCCGGCAACCGAGGGAGACCGCGAAGAAATTCATTGAGTGCTACGCCCCCGAATGGCGAGACACCATGAACAAGCCCATCCGGAACTGGAAAATGAAGTTCAGGCAGGTCTGGGCGAAACGCGCCCAGCGCGGCGGGGCAAAGCCCGCCGCGCCCCAGAAACCCGTGGAAAACTGGACGCTGTAAAAAGGACGCACATGAAAAACCCAGACATCGAAGACGATATCGAGCTCTCGATAATCGGGAGCCTGATGCTCGACCCGCGCCACGCGGCCGACGAAATGGCAGACTTCTCCATATCGGAGGACATGTTCCAGACGGAGGCCGCCCGCCTGATCTTCGGGGCGGCGCGGGCGCTTGCCGCCGAAAAGAAGCCGGTCGACCCGATCACCGTGCGCGACCGGCTCCGCTCGTCGAAAACGGACGGCCGCGGCATATCGGCCTACATCATGGACGCGATCGACCGCACCCCGACCGCCGCCCACACCGCCTACTACGCGCAGCTCCTCAGGCAGCGGCACGCCGCGCGCCGCCTGAGGGCCATCCTGCGCGACGCCGATCGCAGCCTCGACGACCAGCCCGCCGACATGGTACAGGCCAGCCTCATGCGCGCCCTCGAAAAAAACGACGCCGACCCGATACGGGACGGCATCACCTTCAAGGAGGCGACCGACCGGGCGGTGGACACGTTCAAGCGCATCGCTTCCGGCGACCCGGGCATCATGACCGGCATGCCCTTCCTCGACTCGGCGGGCGGCATCCAGCCGGGCGAGATGATCGTGATTTCCGGCAAGGCCGGAAGCTGCAAGACAACGCTTGCCAAGCAGATCCTCTCCCATGTGTGCGGCGCGTCAGGGATCCCGTCCGCCCTTCTCACGTTCGAAATGACGGAAGAGCAGATTGCCGCGCTGACGCTCACCGACCAGTCGGGCACCAGCTATAGGAAGTTCATGGCGGGGGCCGCGGACAAGGCGGACTGGGACGCGCTATTTGTCGCGAAGGCCAAGGCGGAAAAGTGGCCGCTCTTCATCACCGGAAAGGCCCGCACACCGTCGCGCCTTTCGGCGTATGTTAGGAAAGTTGTCCGCGCCGGTGCCCGCTTGATCGTGCTGGACTACCTGCAGGCGTGCCAGCCCGACCCGAACATGCTGAAAGCGAACATCGAGCAGCAGGTCACGTATGCGTCAAACACCATCCGCGACCTTGCGGTCACGCTCGGCGTTTCTTTCATCGTGGTGTCCACGGAAAGCAGGGAGGGGGAGCTGCGCTATTCGGACGCCATCCGCTATGACGCGTGGAAGTGGTTCCGGATGATCCAGCCGGAGGAAAACAACGAGGATAACCCCGTCTACCACCTTGAGGTCAGGAAGCTCCGTTTCGGCATCCTGCCACGGAGCGTCCGCCCGCTCTACCGCGTCGGCCAGCGGCTGCTGACCGACGCGGAGTGGGCGGAGCACTGCGCCCGCAGACGCCGGTAAGCCCTGTGCCGCGGCTCTGTTTTTCTGCTATTAAAGCCCGGTAAGGTATGCGGACGGGGCGGGGTGTGTGACGGTACCGCCCGGGGCGCGAGACCGGCGCATGTGCCCGGCATTGAGAGAGGCTGCACTTAGGGGGGCTCTGCCCCCCACAGCTTCCCCCCGTCAGGGGGCGAGCCCCCTGCACCCCGTTTGTTTGCCTGCGGGGTCGCGCGCGCCGCCGGAAAATTTTTCTCTTTTTTTTTTAATTTTCGCACTTGACACCAGCACGGAAACATGGTATATTGATCCCGTGAAAATGAGGAAAACCATACCCGGGAGGTGGCTGGTGAAACAGAGGACTGGTGAAAAAAAAGTTGAAAAAACTTTGATTTTCGCACTTGACACCAGCACGGAAACATGGTATGTTGATCTCGTGAAAATGAGGAAAACCATACCCGGGAGTACGAGGACTGGTGAAAAAAAGTTGAAAAAAATTTGATTTTCGCACTTGACACCAGCACGGAAACATGGTATGTTGATCTCGTAAAAAGGGCGGGATAGGCTCGCCCAAAAAAAAGGAGAATCAGACATGGCGAAGTACACCATCGAATACACATGCGGCCACGAGGGCCACAGAGAGGTTCAGCTTTTCGGGCCTCACAAGGAACGCGAGCGCAAACTCGAGTGGATGGCCCAGGAGTGCCTCTGCCCCGAGTGCTGGAAAGCAAAAAAGGAAGCGGAGCAGAAGGCCCTCGGCATCGTCG
>JAAYOS010000104.1 GCA_012520195.1 Clostridiales bacterium
GGCTGTGGTCATCCTTATGCAGCTGGTTAAAGTGGATGTCATTATCCTGAGTTGCGGTGTACATTGAGATAGGAATGGCGACCATGCCAAAAGAAATTACCGATTTTCGCGAAGCCATATACTTCACCTCCGAATTATAGTGTTCCCTTTTGTGTTGCATAATTTCATTTAAAACAAAAAAGCAAGAAACGCCCATCGAAGGAACTGTCTCTTGCTAATATAATCTAGAGCTGACCTAAGGCTAATCTATAGCTGATCTGCTAAGGCCTTAACTTCATCTGCAACCTTGTTTAGGTCATTAAGCGACTCTAGAATATTGTCTAGTACCGAGGCTTGACTATGAAAGATCTCATTTGAGGAATGGATTTTTGTTGAAATGTCTTCTACCAGGTTTCTCATTTCATTCAGCATGGACTCGACGTTGTTGGCTGAAGTTGTTGCTGACTTGGAGAGATTCTGAATCTCTTCGGCAACAACTCTGAAACCGGCACCCGCCTGACCGGAGTTGGCAGCTTCGATAGCTGCGTTTATTCCAAGAAGGTTCGTCTGGAGCGATATGTTTTGAATGACCTTTACGATATCTGCAGATCCCTTGGTGCTGGCCATGGCCTGTCTGCTCTTCTCCGCAATGTCCTCATTTATGACAGCCAGATTCTGAACATCTTCGGTTAGTTTTCGGACGGTATCCACAGATTGGTTCAAAAAATCGGAGAGGTTCCTTGAGGTCTCTCTCATCTGTTCTCCCCTCTCAAGACTGCGTCCGAGTGCTAAAACACCGACAACTTCGCCGTTCTCGTCTTTGAGTGGGACAGGGTAGGATCGGAAGGGAACGCCGTATACCGATTTGGGGATATCACGAACGGTAACCTCGCCGGTTCTGATGCACTCTGAAATGCCACCAGAAGGGATCTTGTCGCCATATCCACCTTGTATTGGGAGACTTGGGGGTGGCATGTTGATAAGAAAGATTTCCCTGTTTGTAAGGCCTACGGATACTTCCTCGTCGAAAAAAAGAGGGAGATAGGGTACGATTTTGGCAGCTGCCTGAATAATTTCGTGCTCATTAGCTAGTATATTGCTCATCAAACGACCCCTCCATATTAATTATTGACAACATTGTACATGTATCGCCAGAATATGTCAACAAAATGGACTGTCGTATGGCTCAGTCACATAGTTTTCTCAACCCTGCTCTTTGCTCTGTTTTGCCTTGGTTTCACAGTATATACAGCGATAAACACCGTTCTCTCTGTCCGTCAGCTTGAAGACGTGGGGTAGCTCCTGTTCTGTAGAAGTGATGCATCGGGGATTCCTGCACTTTATGACTCCAGTTATCGTCTGGGGTAGTGAGGGGTGCATCTTTTTTATGAGTTTTCCATCTTCAATGATATTAATGGTTATTCTAGGGTCGATATATCCGAGAATATCGTAGTCTAGAGGTATGCGCTCACCGATCTTTACTATATCTTTCTTTCCCAGCTTTATGCTCGAAGCATTTTTTATGAGGGCAACCTCGCACTCCAGATTTTTCAGTTCAAGGTTTGTGTAGAGTTCCATGCCGCGGCCTGCAGGAATATGGTCGATTACAATCCCGTTTACGATACTGCCGATTATCATATTATTTAACCCCCAATAGCTTAAGTATCAGTGCCATCCGAATGAATTTCCCATTCTTGACCTGTCGAAAGTAGGCGGCTCTCGGATCTCTGTCCACGGCGGTGGAAATCTCATTTACACGCGGAAGAGGGTGGAGGACCCGCATTGTTTCCTTGGCAGCTGAGAGTTTTTCCGGAGTCAGGATATAGCTGTCCTTAAGACGGATATAATCAGCTTCGTTAAAGAATCGCTCTCTCTGTACCCGAGTCATGTAAAGCACGTCAAGATCGGGTATTGCGTGCTTGAGAGAAGTCGTTTCGGTGTACGTACTACCATTTCTTTCAAGCACCTCGCTGCGCAAATACTCCGGAATTTGCAGTTCCTCGGGTGATATCAGTACAAACTCCACACCGTCATATCTGCTCATTGCAGTTATTAGTGAGTGTACCGTCCGTCCAAACTTAAGGTCACCGCAGCAGCCAATCTTCAGATTGTCTAGGCGTCCGAGTTCTCGATGTATCGTAAGAAGATCTGCAAGTGTCTGTGTTGGGTGATTGTGACCGCCATCGCCGGCATTAATGACTGGGATATCAACGTTTTGGCTTGCAACGTAGGCCGAACCCTCCTTCGGGTGGCGCATGGCGATAATATCTGCAAAGCACTCTACGGTACGTACTGTATCTGCGATGCTTTCACCCTTCGCGGCAGATGAGTTTGAGCCTTCCGCAAAGCCGATTACATTGCCTCCCAGATCCTGCATGGCAGCTTCGAAACTGAGTCGTGTACGTGTGGATGGTTCGAAGAACAGGGTAGCAATTCTCTTACCGTGGCATTTATCTGAATATCTATCCGGGTTCGCTATGATATCTAGTGACTTCTCGATAAGCTCATCCATTTCATGTATGGGAATATCCGCAATTTCTATAAGATGTCTCATAACTATTACTCCATCCAACTTTCGTCTGAGGGGTTGTCTCTGAACATAATCAATCTTTTGATGTCGTTCTTACTTATGTACCCTGTTTCCGCTGCAACTTCCGCGATTGTATCAAAGTCAACGAGACTGTGATTTGACACATTCGCTTCGTCCATGCGCTCAAGACCTTTTCTCATGCCGTATGTAAAGATGCTTACGATGCCCAGCACTTCTGCCCCCTCTTCGCGGAGAGTGTTTACCACATCGAGTACACTGCCTGCGGTGGAGATGAGGTCCTCGATGACTACGACTTTTTGACCGGGGATAAGCTTGCCCTCGATCTTGTTATTTCTACCGTGGTCCTTTGCTCCTGAGCGCACGTATCCCATTGGGATTCCAAGCAGATGTGCTGCAATTGCTGCGTGTGCAATGCCGGCAGTGCTTGTGCCAAAGAGTGCCTCGCAGGCCGGATAATTATCCTTGACTGTTTGAGCAATTGCTGATTCAACCGCTGAACGGACTTCTGGGTAGGATAATATGAGGCGGTTGTCGCAGTAGATAGGGCTCTTTATGCCGCTTGCCCATATAAATGGCTCTTCTGGTCTAAAGAAGACCGCTCCGATTGAGAGCAAGTCACGTGCTATATCATGTTTATTCGACAAAATCATTTACACACCTTTCGTATACAGTAACAGGGTCTGATGCTCTTGTTATCGGGCGGCCGACAACGATATAGTCGCTGCCAAGCTCCTTTGCCTTTGCGGGGGTGGTAATGCGCGCCTGGTCACCTTTTTCACCGTCATCGAACCTTATACCTGGAGTGATAGTCAGAAAATCACTTCCTAGAGCGCTGTGCAGAACCTTGGACTCCAGGGGTGAGCAAACAACACCGTCCAAGCCCGCTTCCTTCGCGTTTTCTGCGTACTTCAGAACTACGCTTTCAACAGAATGAGGGATCAGCAGTTCCTGTTGCATAATCTCCTCACTTGTGCTAGTTAGCTGAGTTACTGCGACTAGTAGTGGTCTTGTTCCGTCAGGTCTTGTAAGTCCTGTCAGTGCCTCTCTCATCATACTGATGGTTCCCGCTGCATGCAGGTTAACCATATCGGCCCCGAGATCCCGGAGTACTGCCATCGCAGACTTTACTGTGTTTGGTATATCGTGCAGCTTCAGATCGAGAAACACTGAGTGGCCGCGAGCTTTGATCTCCCGAACAATGTCGGGCCCAGTAGCATAGAAAAGCTCCATGCCGATCTTTACATATGGTTTTCTGTCTTTGAAGTTATCAAGAAAATCGAGACATATCTCCCGCGTGGGAAAATCGCAGGCAATAATAACATCCTTACC
The DNA here is from genome assembly GCA_012520195.1 of Clostridiales bacterium. Classification (GTDB taxonomy): domain Bacteria; phylum Bacillota; class Clostridia; order Oscillospirales; family JAAYOS01; genus JAAYOS01. The sequence continues at coordinate 3,860 of JAAYOS010000104.1, forward strand.
CATGTGCACCTCCAATAATATCTTTCAAATTACTTATCCCGTACTTATCCATGGTTTCGGGCAGAGTCTGGATTATATCTCTGCAGATATAAGGATCTATGAGATTTGCAGCACCGATTCCAACTGCGGTAGCTCCTGCAAGCATCATCTCGATGACATCCTCAGACGAGCTTACACCGCCCATTCCCACAATCGGAATTTTTACAGCTTTATATGTTTCCCATACCATTCTCAGAGCCACCGGCAGGATAGCAGGCCCTGAGAGACCGCCAGTTGTGTTCGCCAGTAGCGTCTGCCGGGTTTTCAAATCTATTCTCATTCCGAGTAGAGTGTTAATAAGGCTTATGCCATCCGCACCAGCGTCCTCACAGGCTTTGGCTATCGCTGCGATATTGGTCACATTTGGCGAAAGCTTTACAATCAGCGGTTTCTTAACTTCTGCACGCACAGCTGCTGTAACTTTCGCAGCCATTTCCGGCGAAGTCCCGAAAGCGACGCCTCCGCCATCTACATTCGGACAGCTGATGTTCAGCTCGATCCAGCCGACCTGCTCCTCGACGTCAAGACGTGATGCCGTGTAGACGTATTCGTCAATCGAAAAGCCGCTTACGTTTGCCATGACCGGCTTGTCAAAAACCTGTCTCATTTTTGGTAGCTCTTCTGATATAACTGCCTCCACACCGGGGTTCTGCAGTCCTACTGCATTTAGCATACCCGATGCAGATTCGGCGATTCTGGGCGTTGGATTGCCATACCGGGGGTCCTTTGTTGTGCCTTTGAAGGAGAAGGTGCCGAGGCAGTTGATGTCATAGAGCTCCGCGAACTCATAGCCAAATCCAAAGGTTCCACTTGCGGGAATTATGGGGTTATCAAGCTCTATTCCACATAGATTTACTGTTAACCTTGCCATATGATTTCCTCCTTTACAAGAACCGGTCCTTCGCGACATATGCGTTTATCTCCGTAAAGGGTCTTGCATGTACAGCCCATACAGGCTCCAAACCCACACCCCATACGCTCCTCAAAACTATACTGTCCGGAGGTCTCTGCCGCATCGTACACAGCCTTGAGCATTGGCTCAGGGCCGCATGCGTAGGTGTATGAGAAGGATTCAAGGTTAGTTAGGGCGTCGGTTACAAACCCTTGGATTCCATACGATCCGTCAGCGGTGGTTATCAATGTGCTCACACCGAGTTTTTTGAACTGGGCTTCGTAAAAGACTTCATTGGATGTGTTGAATCCGAGGATTGCGGATACTTGTTTTCCTTCTGCAAGTAGTTCTTTTGCCAGCCAGTAAAGTGGTGGAACACCAGCGCCTCCGCCAATGAGAAGTGGGGCTTTGCCACTGGATTTGGTATCGTAACCGTTTCCGAGTCCGGTAAGTAAGTTCAGTTCCTCATTTGGTACGAGAGTCGACATCTTCTCGGTTCCGCTTCCCACAACCTTATATATAATCGTCAAGTCATCACCTTCTAAATCGCAGACAGAGAATGGACGCCGAAGGTAGAAACCGTCAAGCTTGATATTGACAAACTGGCCGGGACGGGTTATATGCTCTGTATTGCCCCGTAGAATCATCTCGTAAGTATCATGAGCTATCTGCTTATTCGTTAGGATTCGAAATATTGATTCCTTCATAGTTCGATGTACCTTTCGTTCATAGTTCGATGTACCTTTCGTTTGTAATTAAATGCAATCTCTCCACCTACCACAGTCAACATACATTTTCCATTAACATTCCAACCATTAAAAGGGGTGCTTCGTCCGAGTGATAGGAAGTGATTAGAATCAACTGTATATTCAGCATTGAGATCGAACACTGTGAAGTCTGTAGCCGACATAGCAAGTGAGAATCGCTTCCTTGGACTGATAGACATTAAGTATACCAGTTGCTCTAGTGACAAGACTCCTCGCTTTACTAGATAGGTGTACAGTACAGGAAATGCACACTCCAGTCCTACTATTCCGTTCAGGCTCTCTGCAAAGCTACGGTTCTTCTCGGATGCCGAGTGGGGCGCGTGGTCGGTGGCAATCATGTCAATCGTGCCGTCGGTTAAACCCTCAAGCAAGGCCTCCTTATCCGATTTGTCACGTATCGGCGGATTCATCTTCCAATTACCGTTGTCCATAACCATGCTATTATCCAGTATGAGATAATGAGGGGCGGTCTCACAGGTCACGTCGATACCACTCTTTTTTGCCTGTCTAACCAACTCTATTGAGGACGCAGAGGATACGTGACATATATGTAGAGGACAGCCGGTATCCATGGAAAGTAGAATGTCGCGTTCAACCTCTTTCCATTCGCTTCGCGGGTCAGCCGGCTCATACGCAGTATCCTCACAATGTGCGGCAATTATCTTGTTTAGCGATTTTGCATAAGCCATAGCCTCCCGCATAAGTCCGGAGTCCTGAACACCATAGCCGTCATCTGAAAATCCTGCCACATAAGGCGCTATGCTAGACATATCCGCTAGTCTTTTGCCTTGCTGTCCCTCTGATATTGAGCCGAAAGGACGGATGTTGATGCAGGAATCACTTTCAATGATGTCCAGCTGAACCTTCAGATTCTCCATAGAATCTGGCACCGGGTTCAGGTTTGGCATTGTGCATACTGTAGTGTATCCGCCGCTGGCCGCTGCACGGCTACCCGATATGATCGTCTCTTTATATGAAAAACCCGGCTCGCGGAGATGAACGTGCACATCCGCAAAACCGGGTAAAACATATATTCCGTCTGCATCAACGGTTGTATCCAGGAGATTTTCTGATATGGACACTCGGCTATTGCTGTGAATGGAAACCTCGCCCTTGATGAATCCATGGTCCTTATACATATTTACACCTTTGAAGTTGAAACTCATCTGAACCTCACATTTCTGGGCACAAAAAAACCCGCAGCCAGTCTGCAGGACGATAAAAATACAGGGATATCCCCTATATCCAGTTTATCATCTTGCCGACCTCTCTGAATCGACTTAAAGATTGATTTAATATAAAATATCACGGATCGATATGAATGTCAAATGTATCTCTTCACAAATGATATACAAAATGATGCTGCATTCCCGTATCAAATGACAAAATACCACATCTCTTGGACTTTTGTGCAGGAATATGCGTTCTGCAGCGAATAAAGTTCTAGAAAACCACGTCTAGAAAACCACATCTTTAGTAAATACATCTCTGTAACCACATCTCTGTAACCACATCTCTAGAACCACATCTCCAGAACCACATCTCTAGAAATCTAGAAAACCACGTATTATTTGAGACTTCCAACCTAGTTAAGCCTTCTAACCTAGTTAAGCCTTCTAACCCAGTTAAGCCTTCCCTAGTTAAGCATTCTAACCCAGTTAAGCCTTCCCTAGTTAAGCCTTCTAACCTAGTTATATTCAATAAGATATCTAGTTAAATGCGATAAGATATAATGCGGAAATGCGATGCGAAAATATGCCGTCAGTCGCATACTGTGCAATGAGGAAGAGACATATTATGCGAAAAATGCGCAGAAATCGAAGTAATGTGTGACCGGTGAAGAGGAAATCAGCTCATTTATACGGTATACGTTATAGAATATGCCGTGTACGATATACCACCCTGAGAGGATTCACAC
>JAAYOS010000105.1 GCA_012520195.1 Clostridiales bacterium
TCGTTTGTATAGGTAAGCCAGCAGGCAACCTTATTTTGCGGCAGTTTCTCTGTCTGGAACGAGAACGGTGAAAGGTCATCCTCGCCGTACTGCGGAATCATTTTATCAAAGTCAACAGTTCTGGCATTAACTCTAGGAGGTGTTCCGGTCTTAAACCTGCGGAGACTCAATCCAATTTTGGCTATCGACTCACTAAGCTTCGTTGCTGGGAACATGCCGTCTGGCCCACTCGGAGTTGAATACTCTCCGACAATAATGCGTCCTCCTAGGAATGTACCGGTTGCGATAATTACCGCTTTTACTGGGTACTCCGCTCCGAGTGCGGTGAGGACACTTTTTACTGCACCATTTTCGGTAACTATTTCAACGATTTCACCCTGTTTAAGAGAGATGTTTGGCTGGCGCTCCAGAGCATGCTTCATTCTCTGCTGATATAGTCTTCTGTCTGCCTGGGCTCTTGGAGACTGGACTGCAGGTCCCTTTCCCCTGTTGAGGAGTCTGAACTGTATACATGTCTCATCGGCAGCCTTCGCCATTTCTCCGCCCAGTGCGTCAATTTCCCGCACAAGAACACCCTTTGCAGTCCCTCCAATAGAGGGATTGCACGGCAAATTACCGACCGTATCCATGTTTATTGTAAAGCACACAACATTTACACCAAGTCTCGCAGCAGCGAGCGAGGCCTCAATACCAGCGTGGCCGGCCCCTATTACACAAAGATCATATTCTTCAGCTAAATATCTCATTCTTCTTCGGTGTCTCTTCTCTTCTTTAGTTGCGGTTTAGTTCTACGTATTACGGTAACGTCACTTACGGGGTACGTTTTTGCAACGGTTTCATTCTCATCGGTAAGCAACACCTTGAGTCTTTGCCGCAAGAGGCCCACCTCCATAACAGTTCCCTCGCCATCAGGAGTCTTAACCAGTGTTCCTGCTTTCGGAGTCTTCTCAAGCAGATCGGTGTATGCCTCCTGTTCATATCGCAAGCAGCACATCAACCTCCCGCAAGTACCGGATATTTTGGTCGGACTTAGAGAAAGGTTCTGCTCCTTGGCCATTTTTATTGATACAGGACTAAACTCATTCAAATAGGTTGCACAGCAGAATGGTCTCCCACAGATACCGATTCCACCAAGCATCTTCGCCTCATCTCGAACCCCAATCTGTCTAAGTTCAATGCGGACACGGAATATTGAAGCGAGATCTTTTACAAGCTCTCTAAAGTCGACCCTTCCGTCAGCTGTAAAATAGAAGAGTATTTTCGAGCCGTCGAATGTGTACTCAGCGTCGATTATCTTCATTTCCAGACCAAATTCATCTGCTTTACGCTGACAGATTTGCATTGCATCTTTGCTCTTTACGGCATTCTCCCTATTGATTCGTAGGTCCTCTTCAGTTGCGATCCTGAGCACTTTTCGCAGCGGCTGAATAACCTTTTCATCTTCGACAGAGATATTGCCTGTCGATGTCTCACCAAGTTCTATTCCTCTGCTTGTCTCCACTATTACAGGAGTTTCAGGATCTATAATTATATCTGCCGGATCGAAGTAATAGACCTTCCCGGCCTTCTTGAATCTAACGCCAACAACTTCGGTCATTTCTTAATTTCCTCCGATATTAAACTTACGAATGCTCCGGTAATGTGACCAACACCTACATTCGAATCACAGTATTTCAATTGATGTGAGCAGATACTCACCATCTTCATCAGTTTGCTTTTACTATATCTTCTCGCCATGCTCTCCACTTCATTGTCGTAGCTATATTCATTACTTCCAGATAGACAGGAAGCTGCACGGCCCAATTGATTTCGCACTTCAATAATAATATCAGTAAGAGCATCCCTTTTTACGCTCTTTTCCATGGATACCGCCAAATTGATTAATTCCTTTATATTACAGTCGGCAATCGCGGTTACGATTTTTTCTGAATAGCCATTCGTACTCTTCTTCTTTATCAGGTTCAAAGCTCTACCAAGATTACCTCCCGAAATTATTGCCAACTCCTCGGCCTCGGTTTCTGTAAGTTTTTTATTTCTTCTAAGCAGCTCCTGCTTTATCTCAACCTCTGATAGGGGTTGCATTCTGAAACGTATACACCTAGATAGTATTGTAGGTAGCAGTTCAGCTTCGCTCTCTACCACAAGCAGGATAACTGAGGAAGATGGGGGTTCCTCCAGAATCTTTAAAATTGCGTTCTGTGCATTAGTATTCATCCTGCCTGAGTCCTCGATGATGGCAACCTTTCTTGGGGCATCATTGGGAAGCACATGAAGCCATAGACGCATGTCCCTAATTTGGTCTACCTTGATTTGTTGGCCGTCCGGTCTGATAAACTCAATGTCGGGGTGAATTCCCTTCTCTACTTTACGGCATGACTCACAGCGACCACAGGGTGGGTTACTATCTGAACACACCGCTCCCGCCGCTAAATACTTCGCCA
>JAAYOS010000010.1 GCA_012520195.1 Clostridiales bacterium
AACGGATTGTCTGCGAATAATCTCTCTACAATCTCCTCGGGCGCTTCCTTTGCAACAGCACGAAGCCGTATCCACTTGTTGTCAGCCATAGCGCAGATAACAACTTTCGGATTCTTCATAATCTGGGCAAAGACCTTCTTGTGTTTTCCAACAGCAGTGTAGATTTTTCCGTCATACTCCTGAAATACCCCAATCGGACGAATTTCCGGCTGGTCATCGTCCGTGGTTCCAAGGTAGAACGTTCCTGCCTTCTTAATAAAACTGGTTACTTCTAGCATAGTATACTTTCTCCCTTCTGTTGTTTGTTAGCATTTGCTTTCTTAAAGTAACTAACTAGTAATAGTATATTGTTATCATTTATGTTTGTCAATAATTCCAGCACAAAATCTTCCTACCATTTTGTTACAAGCCTAGATGCCCATATGGTAAGCATAACAAAACCCCCTTTGAACATTGTAGTCCAAAGGGGGTTCTTTACTGTTTGCAGTATCAACTAGCTATATGCATTAGATGTCGGATTTGTATTTCATACTCCACCTAACAAGCTCATCAATTACAGAAATAATGCTGTAACCATTTTGTGTGAGCCTATACACAACATTGACATTAGTTTCGTCCTTACGTATATGGCGTGTAATAAGACCATCCTTTTCCATTGAGCGGACGTTTTCAGTTAGAACTTTCTGGCTTATCTTTCCAACTGAGCGTTGAAGTTCTCTAAAGTGTTTTGGGCGCTCCAACAAACTGCAGATAATGTGAAATCTCCATTTCCCCTCAATTAGGGGCAGTGTTGTCTCAAGATGATCATTAAGAAACTCTTTCATTGTCTTGCCCTATCATCCAACTACTAGCTGATTCGAGAATACATCTACTTTCACCACACCATTTAAGGGTTAGATGTCGTATTAACTGCTATGATTTCGTGTTCCTGTCGGATACCTGGCCTTCAAAATCAAATCCAGCGTCGGTCATACCATTCTTAAAGCTCATGCCCCACTTACCTAAGGCAGATAGAATCGGGATGAGACTCTTTCCAAGCGGAGTTAATGTGTACTCGGTACGCGGTGGAATTTCGGCATATACCTTCCGTACCAACAGACCATCTTCCTCCATGGAGCGGAGGTTGTTTGTCAATACCTTCGGCGATATATTAGTAACAGAATTTTTTAGTTCTCCAAATCGCTTTGTCCCACCGTACAAATCGCGAATTATGAGAAACTTCCATTTGTTATTTAACACTTTCAGGGCTGTTTCAACAGGGCATGCAGGTAAATTATCTAACATTAACTGCTTCTTTCCTTTCTTGAGTGTTGCCTGTATTCATAATACATGATACATGCAAGAGTGGATTAGGGATAATACTTCCCCAAATTAAGTTAGTATTATTTTATACCTTATGTTCAAGAAAGTCAAGTCCGACAGTTTTCTTCATTCCTAATCGACATTTCCGAAATCTACAATTCCGAAAATCTTACCTCTTCATAGTGATTTCCTATCCAGTATTTGAGACCCGGATATTTCAGACTAAAATAATCCGCAAACTTCTGGGGGTCCTCGCTATTGTGCTTGAACATATCGTAATGACCCGGAACAGTCAGATCCGGCCTAAGAGTGCCCGCGAGGTCAACAGCTTCCTGATAGGTCATGTTCCCAATACAGTTTGCTCTCAAACGCACTGCATCTCGTCCGTTGATCGGAAGGAAGGCTACGTTGAGGTGACCAGTCTGCCTAATCTTCGAAATCATGCCTTCGTATATGCATGCATCTCCCGAGTGATAGAACCTCACTGTTCCGTCGCTTACCGAATAACCCATGTAGGGGTACAAACCAGTTTCGGGATTATAATCTAGGAACTCATGTGCCGACGCAACACCGGTAATCTCAAGTCCCTTGCAGTTAACAGTTTGTCCATCGTTAATGCCGATAAGGCGTCCTCCTAAAGCAGGGAGCTCCCTCTCAAGAGTTGATACGATACCGGCCGGCACAACAAACACAGCTTGAGGGGATGCTTTTGCGATATCGACCCATGCTGCTCTGTCAATGTGGTCTGAGTGGTCATGGGTGCCCATTATAATATCTGCATTGCTTACCTGATCTCCACGGATTTTTGGTGGTACACTCCTTCCAGGAGAGTTAGTAAAGTAGCCGTCTACATACATTATCAATCCACCAATTTTAATTGCATAGCCCGATTGACCTAGCCACCAAAAAACAAGTTCTCCTTTTTCGCACTCTGCTCTGCTAATAGCTTCTACCAGACTATTCATAAGAATCAATCCCCCTCTTCTTTCGAGTCTGTTTTGTTTCATTATATATCCTACTCTTACCTATGTACAGACAAAACGGGCATAAAACATTCTCCCGAACCCATATTTCCCACCTCACATATACTGATTATAGTAAGAAATCATTATGCAGCAGTGCCGGAGCATATCCGGAAACTCAACGGAGGATGATATTAATTGGTCATATATGTTGTCAGACAGGGGGACAGTGTTTACTCGATAGCAAGCAGGTACGGTGTCTCCCCTCAAGAAGTGATAAATCTGAACCAAATTGAAAATCCACAAAGATTAGTTATAGGGCAGGCATTAGTAATACCAGTTGATAGCTTTCAGTACACAGTTGCATCAGGGGATTCTCTTTACTCTATAGCACGCAGATACGGGGTCACAGTTGATCAGATATTAGCAGTAAACCCTCAGATAACGAACCCCTCGCTCATATATACAGGCCAAGATATTAATATCCCCACATCGAACCCAAACAAAAGGACGATTGATGTTAACGGATATGCTTTTCCAAATATCAGAGATATTACCTTAAGAAGCACCCTACCATATCTAACATTTCTAAGCATATTCAGCTATCAGGTCAGGGCTGACGGGTCACTTGTCACGATAGATGATCAGCGATTGATCGATACGGCGAGGCAATACAATGTTGCACCTATGATGGTAATAACAAACATATTGGAGGGTGGGAGCTTTGATAGCGACCTTGCCAGTACTATACTGAGCTCACAGGAGGTCCAGAATACCCTGATCCAAAACATCCTAAATACTCTTCAAGCAAAGAACTACAGCGGTCTCGACATCGACTTTGAATACATCTACCCATCCGACCGCGAGCTCTATAACGCTTTTCTGGAACGCGTAGTGGCCACGCTTCGACCGCTAGGGTACATAATAACGACCGCTATTGCACCAAAAATTAGCGCAACGCAACAGGGAACGCTGTACGAAGCTCATGACTACCCTGTGCATGGTCGGCTTATGGACCATGTGATTATCATGACGTACGAATGGGGATATAC